>JBAXBD010000442.1:0-5559 GCA_037142165.1 Schlesneria sp.
CCAAAAACGCTGTGCCGGGGTTAAGGCCGTTGCTCAGTGACGACCGAGGACGCGTTCGACTTGCCGCTGTTGAGGCGGTCAGTGCGATCGGGGCTTCGGCACGGCATTTGGCACCAGAATTACTGATCTGCTGTTATGACTCACATGAAAGTACGCGACTGGCAGGGCTCCGGGCCTTTCGACAGCTCGCACCCGGGCTGACAGATTACGTCCCTCAGCTTGTCGACGAATTATCGAGTGCAACGCCGGAACAACGAGTTGTCATATTGCAGGTCCTGGGATCATTTGGGCCGCATGCGATCAATTCAATTCATACCGTGTTCGAGTCCCTGAATGACGACGACCCCCTGGTGCGTCAGGCGGCCGCCTCAGCGATTGGACAATTCGGACCACAAGCGGAAGAACTGGTTCCCGAATTGATTCGCCGACTTACTGATTCCAATACGGTCGTCCGGGAAGCCGCCGTTCGAACACTGGGAGAGATGGGGATCACGGCGCGAGCGGCGAGACCTGCCTTGCTGGCGCAACTGAAGGACAAGGATCAATCGGTTCGAAAACTGGTCGAATCAGCGCTCGAAAAAATCCGGGAATAGTTCTAAGGATTAATATTCACCAATCACGAAGCCGTCGCTGATTCCTGCCAGGTGACCGTAGGTTTTGATATCGATGTTCTCGCTAACGAATCGCACCGAGCCATCACCCAACAGAAACTGCACTCCACCAACGTGGCGGCTGCTGAATGCGTCGTCGGAAAACTTCCCCGTGGCATTCATCAGACAGACGGATTGGCACGATCCACCCACGTCGTTCGGGTCGTTCCCAACACCCACCCAAGTGTCATCGCTACCAATTGAAGCTCCTTGTTGAGTCCCCAGTGATCGTCGTTCACCAATAAAAAATGTATTGGTCAGTCCGTCAGTCACGTCGCGAAAGGTGTGGCTCGGAATATCGGGCCAGGTCATAAACCAGGGAAAAGCTCCATTCGAAGGACGATTCCCATTTGCGGCAGAATCTGACCCCCAGACGGCGATATAATTCGTACGGCTGAGAGGTAAGTCATCAGAGTCATTATCGGGACCAGCCAAATCATCGGGGTCACCCGAAGGATCGATCGCAATATTTGACGACCCGGTATCAGAAGCGCATCGGAAAATGGGCAACCCGGTTGACAGTCCATTCGGCGCTTTCAACGTCCAGAAATAGGCACCGAATCCGGTTGCCGGAATGCAGCCTGGTGAAGGTGAGTAGTACGAACAACCTGGCGTTGCTGCAATGTTGTTATAGAGGTTGGCCTGGTCCAGATACGGCAGCAGCATGACACCCCAACCATATTGATTACAACCCATGCAGGCCGGGGGAAGTCGCAAATGCGTATCGTGATAATTGTGAATTGCCAGCCCGATTTGTTTCAGCGAATTCTTACACTGAGTTCGCCGCGCCGCCTCGCGTGCCTGCTGCACGGCGGGTAACAACAATGAAATCAGTACGGCAATGATCGCAATGACCACCAGCAATTCGATCAATGTAAATCCACGACCTGATTTCAATGAACGCGATTGCTGTTTCAACACGCCGAAATCCTTTGTTCGAGATCGGAGAACGAATGAATTCCAAGACCGCGATCGAGACGAGCACGACTCGACAATTTGTTTACCGCCAAAACGATACAATTTATCCGCCAGAAACCAAAGTCGCTCGCGCTGACAGATGACGCCTCGTCCAATGGCGTTGATTACCATAGATCACTGATCATCCACCGAATAAACACCTCAGCGGGATAAATGTTTCGCGATTTTCACACAACGTTGGTAAGGATTCGCGAAAGCGGACGAATTCGTGATGACTTCGCCAAGGTAAGATCGCCAAAAAACGGCTGGAAAGCAGATTTCTCGCCTTGGGTGCCTGGATCGGAGGCTGGAAGCCTCCGCTACTGGGGGACCATCAAAAGTCGGCTGGCAATACGCTGAAAAGCAGCACTCAAGCCGAGTACACCACTTCGGTAACGTGTGGCGAAGCGGACGAATTCGTGGTACAAGGTTAGTTCCCAAATCGCCTGATGAACTTCTGACTGGAGCCTTCCCTATGGGACTGTTCGGCGGCAAAGACTGGAACGTGATCGCGATCATTTATGAACGGCGCGAAATGTACCGAGTGAACGGTCAGCGGGGCAAAGGTGGAAATGCGGTGAAGTGCCGCGATGGAGCCAAGAATCACGAACGGACGATCTATTGGGCTGTGTTCAACCAGAAACGAGCCTTCGTCGAGGGTGGCGGTGGCAGCGGCGAAAAGATGGTGACGAACGAAATTATTGCCCAACTGAAAAAAGAATTCTCGATCAATCCGACCGTCACCAGCATTCTTGGCATGCTCGAACGGGGCGAACAGCCCATGGCATCGAAGCCGCTCGCCTTTTCCGGTTATCCAAAACCGGAACACGGCCCGGAAAATTGAATTCTGGAATGCATCCCCCCTGCACGACAACCAAACGTCATCCTCAAAAATCCCGATTGAAAGCAATCTTGTGAATCGTCCTTCTCCGTCTCAAACGCCTCAGCCAGAACCAACCACGAAACTCACCGAAGGCTGGCACTGTCTTCACCTTTATTATCGCGTTGATCAGAGTGCGTTAAATCGGCTTTGTTCCAGTGAACTGGCTGAAGGGCGAGAAGCGCTTGTGCACCTGCTCGACCCTGAACGCCCAGGTGCACCGGCACGTCTGCAAACATCGGTTGTCTCGGGGCACAAGGGGGACCTTGGTCTGATGATCATGGACCCCGATCCGCTGTTGATCGACGGAGTTTGTCAGGCCGTTCGGGCATCGAAATTGGGAACGGTACTGCATCCGACGTACTCGTTCGTTTCTATCACGGAAGTCTCAGAATACGTGCCGACTCTTGAGCAATACGGTGCGAAGTTGCAGCGCGACGAAGGGATGAAGGTTGACGACCCCGCGTACACCGCGAAACTGAATGCATACGGACAACGTTTGCCGATGATGAACAAACAACGGCTGTGCCCGGACTTCCCGAACTGGCCGGTCACTTGTTTCTATCCGATGAACAAGAGTCGACACCCGTCGGCAAACTGGTTTATGGAGCCATTCAGCAGCCGTTCGGCCATGATGTCTGAACATGCGACGAGCGGGATTAAATTCGCCGGTCGAGTCAGTCAACTGATCACCGCATCAACGGGATTCGATGACTGGGAATGGGGAGTGACACTGTGGGGACGGAATCCAGAATCGATTAAGGACATCGTCTACACGATGCGATTTGACACCGCATCGGCCCGCTACGCCGAGTTCGGGCCATTTTATATCAGTTACATCAAGACTGTGGCAGAGGCGCTGGAACACTTGCAGATTTGACGGGCAGTCAAACATCAGCGGTCGCGACCTGCTGTTTAGGAAGGCGGCTGGGGTATCCGTATCGATCGAACCAGGGCTTCCAGCGGTTGTAAACCATCCGCATGAGGTTCTCGTCCATTTTAAACGAGTTCTTACGATACTGCGTCAATTCTGGAAGCATCTTTTGAATCTTAGGTTCCAGTTGATTCCAGCCGTCGAGATTCAGTCCCTGATAAATACGATGCATCTCACCGAGCGGGTCAACTTCGAGATCTTCAAAACGAAGTTCGTGTAAATTGCCTTTTGGAATCAGGCCCCGTGTTCGCTCGTACGTTTCCATGCAATGCGTATAAATGGACAGGGTTTCGTTTTTCATCGTTTCTTCGTTAACGACATTCCCCAATCCATTTTCCGCAAACATGGTCTTCCGGAGATGGATACTTGAGTTAAAGACGGCGTAAGGATCTCGATAGATGTAGATGAACTTGGCGTCTGGGAACATTTTGAGCAGCAGTGGTACCCGAAATGTGTGCGTGGGGGACTTGAAGACGATCGGCTTATTATGCTTGATCGTCAGTTTCTTGATGAAGTAAAGAAATCTCTCTTTCCAGCGCTCCAGTTCGGCTGGCGTCACATCCGTCAATTCGAAGAATCGCTCGTATTTCGAAGGATCCTCTGGATGTGCCAGCATCAAATACGGGGATAACCCGGAAAGGAGAACCAGAGCAACTTCATCTTCCTGAGGTAGATCAAAGCCCGCTTCGACATTATCCATCGGTCGCGTTTTGGGGATCAGCCAACTTGTCAACGATGTGACCGTACGCTCCGTCAACAGGAAGTTTGCGGGAAACATGACTTCATAAAGATTGGGAAACGTAAACTGGGGATCGAGCGTGACCAGATTGTGTAACAGCGTTGTGCCGCTTCTCCAGTGCCCCAGAATAAAGACGGGCGTATGATCGATCGTCTGCTTGGCAATCTTTCGGCCGTAGATGGCGGATTCACAAGCGTTACTGAATGAGTTGACGATACTCAATGCCGTAATCGATACAATCTTGTGCAGTCGGGTCCAGTGCATCGGTGGCCGCGAGGCCAGCAATTTGATCCAACCGTCAAAGGAACACCCGTGCCAAATACTGAAAAAACCTTGCGGCTTGAATTTGGCACCGTTATCCCCAGTTGTTGTGGGGGCCGGGGTTGTCGGCGTATTCGACTCGGTTGTCACTCGATCGCGTTCCGTCATCAGACCGATTTTGTTCATACTGTCACATTAAGTTACCACGACGGCCTAACTCGTGCGAGACCGAAGTGGTGGTCGTCGAATTCATTCAGGGCGACCAGCCTTCCGATTGCAATTTGTATCATTCAGGGAATCGACGCTTGAAAAGAGATCCTTGACAAACTTATCCGGCGGTGGATTATGGAGCGTAATCGCCCCCATTGTCGAGAGGCCCGGAACGCAGGATTCTAAATCCTGATACATGGGTTCGAATCCTGTTGGGGCGTATTTCCTTCGGATATCGTTGTGTTATTTGCGTCCTCTCGTCAAACAATCACGGTCATCTGAAGTAAAACCCTTCGCCCTGGTACATCCTGCTTCACAGTTACGATCCACATCAAAAAGACGTTCGTTTCAATCTGGTGCCTCTCGGTTCATTGAGGAGACGATTATGCGCTACATCGCCATTCTGACAATTGCCTGTCTGCATTTCGGCTTCGGAAAATCCTATGCCGAGGACGCGAAAAAGCCATTGGCCGAAGCATCCCTTTCAACCCCGCTTCGACTCGCAGCAGATCAGGAGCAACGAATTCTTCATTCGCTATCGCAACGGATCAAGGTTGAGGCCGAAGACGCACCGCTCAGTGAAGTGATCCACTTCATCTCACAATCGATCGATCGGGAAATCCTGATTGATACGCCGGCATTGGCGGATGCTGGCATTTCGACTGATCAAAACACGACATTCAAACTCGGCGAAATGACCGTTTGGCAGACGCTTCACTTTTTGCTGGCACCCTTCCAATTGAGCTGGTCTGCTCGCGATGGTGTCCTGGAAATTACGACGAAAGAAAAGGCCGACGAGCAAATGGTCACACGAGTTTACGACGTTCGCAAACTGTGCGAATTGCTGGAACCCATTTCGAAAGAAGTTTTATGGCAAAGACCTCGTCAGCAACGGGGTGACGCCGGATTAGGCGGAGGTGGGGTAGGC
>JBAXBD010000443.1:0-5523 GCA_037142165.1 Schlesneria sp.
GACGTCGAACCGTTCCAGTTCCGACGATTCTGGGTCATGAGATCGTGGGCGAGAGCGTCGACATTGGAGGTACCTCGGCAAGGTTTGATCTGGGCGGGCGGGAATTACGACGTGGTGACCGAGTGACCTGGGCCATGATGGCGAACTGTGGCGTCTGTGGTTTGTGCCAGCGAGATTTGCCTCAGAAATGCTTGAATGGAGTCAAATATGGGCATGAGCCATTTCGTCCTGGTCGCGAATTATCAGGAGGTTTAGCCGAGTATTGTCTGCTTGTCCCAGGGACATCGATCGTTCGATTGCCCGACGAACTTCCCTTAGCCGTTGCCTGTCCTGCAAGCTGTGCAACGGCCACGATCGCGGCGGCGTTGGAAGCAGCCGGCGACCTCACGGGCCGAACCGTTTGTTTGAGTGGTGCAGGTATGTTGGGTCTCACCGCCTGTGCCATGTCGCGCCTCCAAGGTGCTGCAAAAATCGTTTCTGTGGATCCCGTTTCCGCTCGAAGGAAACTCGCGATGGAATTTGGTGCGACTCGGACATGTCCCCCGGACGAACTCGCGGCAGTGGCAATTGAAGAAGTGGGTACGCTTGGCTTCGATGTGGTTATCGAGCTTTCAGGCAGCCCGGCTGCTTTTGAAGTCACATGGCCCTTGATTCGTACGGGAGGAACACTGGTATTAGTGGGTTCGGTGTTCCCTGGCCCTTCAATACCGATTGCCCTGGAACAGGTCGTGCGGCGACATCTCACAATTCGGGGGATTCATAACTACGCACCCCGCCACTTGCTGGAAGCTGTGAATTTTCTGTCAACTGCTCACACTCAATACCCGTTTGCCCGACTGGTTTCAGAATGGATTCCGCTAAGTTCAATCGCTGATGCGTTCCGTCGAGGGAGTCACCCCGACGCAATCCGGATTGGCGTATATTCAACGGGCGCTCCACATCATTTCGCGGGCAATCGTTGATGGTTCAACGACACTTTTGCGCCACAAGTGGAAGGAATTGCAGCCGAAACAAAGGGTGCCACGCTTTACCGTCCTCGGTGAAGTAGTGGCTTCGTGATTCGATGACTTGTCCGAAGAGCACAGCTGCTTAACCGGGGACGTAAAAGCCGAGGCACTCTTGATCTAGGGATTCAGCTAGAAAAGCATTTCGTCCGCCGTTCAATCGATGCTAAAGGCAGATTTCGCCGGTTTTCGACTTAAAGAAGGTCGAAAAATCAAAAAAATGGTGATCGGCGTGTAAAGGGACACAATTCCAATTGACCGACTTCAGCCAGTGGCTATACTCCGCCCCGTCCTGTCCGACGCACATCTGAATCACACATCTGCAAATCAATTTCCCCAATGTCATGTCTGTTCCCGAGCGGCGACGCCTGCATTCGGAACAGTGTCTTTCGACTCGTCGCTACTGAATTCAAGGAGGAACGCATGTTCGGTATTCGCTTTGTTAAGGGCATGGCGGTTAGCCTTGCCACAATCGGAATGATGGTACCCCAGGCCCGTTTGCTGGCTGACGCTCCGCAATCGAAAGCCCCAATCGCCAAGACCAGTCAGGTGAATCGTGTCCCTGATCTCGTCCTGACCGCTGGTGGAACGATGAGTGGCCGCGTGTGCGATCACGCCGGTAAGGTTCTGGACGGGGCGAAAGTCGTTCTCAAGCAGAACAACAAAGAAATCGCTCAAACTGTCACGAACGACGAAGGGCTTTACTCCTTTAAGAATCTCAAAAGTGGCCTGTATCAGGTCAGTTCCGGAAACACCGACGGCGTGTTCCGCGTCTGGTCCGAAAAGACCGCTCCGCCAACTGCCAAAGAACATGCACTGCTAGTCATGGGAGAAAATGGTGCTCGCGGACAATTCGGCTCTGTTGATCCGACATTGATCCTTTTGACCGCTGGTGTGATCACCTCGGTTGTCCTGAGTGCAATTCTTCTCGGCCAGGTTGGTAATCTCCAAGACAAGGTCGACAAGATTCCTCACTCGCCATGATGAGTGGTTTCTGAATCCAAAGAATATTCTGGATCCCCCCCCAATCGTCTCCCCCCCAGACGATTCGAACCGCCGGTGGCTCGCCCTGAGTCAGCGGCGGTTTTTCGTTCTTTGCCAATGCTTTGTCAATTTTGTGACCTAGGGTGCCCCTGCCTGAACGTCTTCGGTCATCAAGTGATCTTTCACCGACAAAACGAGAAGCTACGGGTTCTCTGAAGACTCCGAAACAGTGGCACACGACCCTAATTCATAAGTTTGACAGAGCGCTAGAGCCAGTTCAGATGTTGTCAGCCAGAAATCGTTCCACGCGCCGAAAGTACCAGGCACCTGAAACGAGCAAAAAGATCAGCGAAACAAATGAAATCAACACCCCGGACCAATCCGGAATGCCGGCACCCAGCACGGTCCAGCGGAATCCGTCAAGTGCCGCCGCCATCGGATTCAGGTGGTACAACCAATTCCAAGGGGCTGGAACCTTGCTTGATTCGTAAAGGACAGGACAGACAACCATTCCCAGTTGTAGCATGAAAGGTACGACGTATCCGAAATCACGATAGTGTGCGTTCAATGCCGACAGCCATAAACCGAATGCCAACCCGGAAAGCACCGTAAAAATGACAAAAATTGGTGACAACAAAACTGCGGCAGTTGGGGGAACCTGAAACCACAACATCAGAAGTACAAGGACGACCAGTCCGATACCAAAATCGAGCAGTGGTCGAAGGCAAGCCGACAATGGAAGTACGACTCGCGGAAAATAGACTTTTGTGACAATTTGCCGATTATCCACGAGGCTGGCCGTCGCAGTGGAAAGTATTCCAGAAAACAACTGGTACAAGATCAATCCACAAAAACTTGTCACCTGATACGGTACATCACTGGCAACCGGTTTGCTGTTCAGCATTTGAAACAAACCGTTGAACGCAATCATCTGGGCCAACGGTTGGAGCACCGTCCAGGCAATTCCCACAGCGGTTTGCCGGTAGCGAACCTTGATGTCCCGTTCCGCGAAAATCCAGACCAGCTCACGGTAACGCCACACTTCCCTTGTATCGAACCAGCTTGAATAGTGATGCGCGTCAACGATGACGACATCGGAACTTGCATGAACGTCCGCCTGAGAAAGGCTGTCCTGCATTTTCATCGTTGCGGTATTCTTTCCATGAAGAAGCGGATCGTTAAAGTCTCATCAATGATAGCCATCCTGAGAGAAAGTCGTCCACGATGGCAGACTTGCAAGAGTTTTGCCTGCAATCCAACAGGCGACATCGCAATTTTTTAAAACGGTACCGACGAGGTACCAATGCATCGGAGTCTTCTTCAACGCAGTGTCTTTGCCTCGCAAAGACGTATTTGAATCGCACCGAGTCACTGAGTTGCGTCGTGCAGTTGCGAAAAGTCTTTAACAATCGCCTTGTTTTGCGAACGAAAATAGAGATAAATCCTGAAAACTCTCCAACAGATCATTTTTGCATAACGTATGCATTAGCATTGCGAGCAGCGAACGTGGTTCGTAAACTGGCAGCGGAAAACGGATTTGTTGGATGAGGTATTGGGTAATGACATTTCATCGTTGGTCTCGGTCCCGACGTGGTTTCACATTGATCGAGTTGCTGGTCGTGATTGCGATCATTGCTGTCTTGATCGCGTTATTGCTTCCAGCGGTCCAACAGGCGCGAGAAGCTGCAAGACGGACGCAATGCAAAAACAACCTCAAGCAATTGGGGGTGGCATTGCACAACTATCACGACACGCACAATGCGTTACCGCCTGGATGGGTCGGCATAACCAATTCTGCTCCAGACATTTATGGCATGAATGCCTGGGGCTGGTGTTCGCGACTTCTTCCTCAAATCGATCAGGGACCGCTCTATAATCAGATCAATTTCAGTAGCCGGATGGATTCGCCAGCGAATGCGACGCCACGAGTGACTTCAATCGCCGCGTTTCGTTGTCCTTCCGATGTCGCACCGGGCACGACCTGGACAATCCAAACCACCTCGGGGACGAATCTTGTCGATCTGGCGGTAGCGAATTACGTCGGTGTTTTCGGTATCAGTAATATCGATAACTGCGTTGGCTCACCCAACAGTCCCTGCCTGGGAGAAGGTACGTTCTTCCAGAACAGCAATATCCTTTTCCGTGATTTTTCTGATGGTTTGAGTAACACGATCACGGTCGGCGAACACAAGACTCGGCGCGATTCTGGATTCAATTGGACTTCAACCTGGGCTGGCGTTGCGGCCAATGGTGCGGACGCGATTGTCAGAATTCTCGGGACAACCGACCATACTCCGAATGCGTCAACCAATCACATCGACGACTTCAGCAGCTATCATGTCGGTGGCGGTCACTTCTTAATGGGTGACGGCGCGGTTCGATTTGTCAGTACCAACATCGATCTGGGTGTTTATCAACATCTGGCGACACGTGGCGCTGGCGACATTGTCGGCGAATTTTGAAGCGAAGGATATCTGATGCGGAAGCGAAACCTGATCCGAATACTTGGCCTGTCACTTGTTTGGATCATCAGCGCCGCGGCGATGGCCGAAGACGCTTCCATTCGCCGCCTGTTGTATGTCGCAACGCCTGGAATCCGCAATTATCTTGAATACGGTGGGCATGGCCTGGTCGTATTTGACCTAGACGACGGCCATAAATTCGTCAAACGAATTCCAACTGCGGGACTCGACGAGACCGGCAAGCCGCTGAATGTGAAAGGAATTTGTGCTTGCGCAATCACGAACCGTATTTACGTCTCAACAATTAAGACACTTCAAGCGATCGATCTGACAACGGAAAAGCTGGTCTGGGAAAAGTCCTTTGAAAAGGGATGCGACCGTATGGCGATCGCGCCGGACGGCAAAGTGTTGTATGTCCCTTCTTTCGAGGGTGACCTCTGGTATGTCGTTGACGGAGCGACAGGCGACATCGTCGCACGGGTCGAACCGAAATCGGGTGCTCACAACACTGTGTATGGTCTCGATGGAAAACATGCCTACCTTGCCGGACTGAAGTCACCTTTCTTGACCGTTGCTGATGCGTCATCGCATACGATTGAAACGAAAGTAGGACCGTTCTCGGCCAGTGTTCGTCCCTTTACGGTTAATGGACGACAGACTCTTTGTTTTGTCTGCGTCAATGAACTGCTCGGGTTTGAAGTAGGTGATCTAAAAACCGGTAAAATGTTGCATCGCGTGGAAGTTCCTGGCTTTAAGACCGGAGCAGTCAAACGACATGGTTGCCCCAGTCACGGAATTGGGCTGACTCCCGACGAGAAACAGTTATGGGTCTGTGATGCGTTTAACCAGCAAATGCACGTGCACGACGCGACAGTCATGCCCCCGAAACTGATTGCGAGCATTAAGGTCAGGGATGAACCGGGCTGGATCACGTTCAGTCTGGATGGCAAGCTGGCCTATCCCTCGACGGGTGACATTATCGACGTTGCCAGTCATAAAATCATCGTTGGACTGACCGACGAAACCGGTACGGCATTGCAGAGCGAAAAAATGGTCGAAATCCAGGTTCAACG
>JBAXBD010000444.1:0-5513 GCA_037142165.1 Schlesneria sp.
TCCTTGTGACGCATCCGGAACACAGCGTCGTAAGTGGGAATTTTTCCCGCGAGATAATTTTCAAGACGCGCAATGGCAATCGGCCGGTCTTCGGGGTGGAGACGAGATTCCCATTCTTCGTGCCGATTCAGTAATCGCCTCAAACCCCGCGTTGAGAGACACGATTCTCTGATCGGCGTCGATGATCAACACGCCTTGCGAGCCACCCTTTATGGCAAGATCGGTCAACGGCAATTTGTGTTCCGTCGGCTGGGCCTGATCCTGTTGCGTCTGCCGCAATTCGTCGGCTGACGCAGGCCTATCGCTTGCTGGAATTTCTTTGATTTGAAGCTCCGAAGCACGCCTCAATTCACTCTTTGGTCTCTCATAATTCTCCATTTTCAATTGCAGATTCCCTAACAAGAACGGCTAACGGGCCTCAAACTTCGGCGTGATTCAAGACCTCATTGACTGTAATCTTCCTTTTTTGAGCTTAAAAAATGTTGGCCTTGTTGCTTGCGATTGATGAGGCAGCCAGAAAACGATCAAGAAGTCGGTGTGAGGAAACGAAAACGACACACCAAATCTTCTTGCGGTTTTTACAATAGAACACTCACGAATTACTACACAATTTCATAATTCAACTGAACGATCGTTGGATTCTGTTTGAAGTGTACCGTGATTTGAACGAAAGACGCGCACTTTAAGAAGTGAAACAGACAAGACTTTCAGTTTATTGCGCTTTTCCTAAAAAACCATCGATAGACGATTCGAAACTTGACTTCAGGCGCACAAACTCCTTTTAATCCGTCGCGAAACGAATTCGCTCAATCGGCAGATCGCATGCGATTTGCCGACAAAACCTTCACTGAAACTGGGTATCCCGCTTCGAATCTGGTCTTATTGAGTCAACCGCGTTTTTCATGGCGGCGAGTGAAAATGTGGCCGCCCGCCACCTCATGAAATTTCGCTCAATCAGTTCACCTTGTTTCGTTAACGCGGTCTTTTGTTTCGGATTTTTTGCAAATCGCCCGGTGCAGGGAGTGTTTGCTATCGGGTGATTAAGAACATCGAGTTATTTACGAGTATCAAATGCTGGAAACCCAGGATGAAAAATCCGCACCAACTTCTTTTTCCATCCCCGATCAACAACGAGATGTACGGCTTCAAGAATCATTTCGCTCTGCAATCGCGACTTCGTTTGAATGGGACATCGAATCAGACACGTTTGTGCGAGATTATTCAAGCGAGCCGGCCCTCCCTGCCAGTCGTGAATTGCCACGATCGTTAAGTCAGACACGAAACGTCGTCTCCCCGATGACCTCGAGGCATTTGACGCGGCATTTCAGTCCGTTCTGGCGAGCGGGTCACATTACCGCAATCTTTTCCGTGTGATTCGTCCAGATCACTCAGTCGTGTGGCTCGAGGAATGGGGGCGATTGGAACGGCGCGTTGATGGGACTCCACACAAACTGACAGGCTGCTCCGTCGAAGTCACGCACCACATGCAGGCTGTTGCCGAACTGAAACAAAAAAACCATTACCTGCAAGCGATGACGGAAGTTGTGAGTGACGCTCTTGTTGTGAAGGATCGCTTGGGGCGATATGTCTGCATTAATAGCGCAGCCGCACGAATCGTTCACAAGAATCCCGCTGACATTTACGGAAAAGATAATCACGCTTTTTTTTCGCTGAACGACACTGAGAAACTTCGAGAGTTCGACGAGCGTGTGATGAGAACTCAGTCGCCCGAGATCATGACGACGACAACCACGATCGATAACGAGATCCGATATTTCGAAATCTTGAAAAAGCCGTTTCTTGATGAACAAGGGAATGTCTCGGGAGTGGCGGGACGGTGTCAGGATATTACTGACGAACTTCGATTCGATGATCAACTGACACAAATCTGGGAAAACAGTGTCGAACTGATCTGCATAGGTGGGAATGCTTCACACTTTTCAAAAGTGAACCCGGCCTTCACGAATTGCCTGGGATGGTCATCCGAGGAATTAACAACCCGTCCCTGGGTTGATTTTATTCACCCAGACGACATCGATGCCACGAATGCCGCAAACCAAAAAATTGTGCAGAAGGAAAAGTTAATCGGATTTGAAAACCGATTCCGCTGCAAAGACGGTTCGTACCGATGGCTTCAATGGCATTCGGTCCCTCGAAAACTCGATGCTGGTGCGTACGGCTTTGCGCGCGATGTGACAGAACGAAAACAAGCTGAACTGGCGCTGCGAGATGAACGAGATTTCTTGAGACAGATTATGGATAGTCTGCTCGGATTTATCGGGGTCCTTACGGTTGATGGTGTGATTCAGGAGATCAACGAAGCTCCAATCAAATCGATGAAATTGTCACGTGAACAGATCGTTGGGAGAAAGTTTCATGAGATCGGCTGGATTCATGAAACGTCGATCGAACGCGTCATTCAGGCGATCAACTTGGCTGCCTCCGGACAATCGTCTCGTTTTGAAGTCACTGGCATTTTCCCTGAAATTGGCCTCGTTAACGTCGATACAATCTTCAGCCCGCTACGAGACCCGACAGGTCAAATTACCAACGTTATCGCTTTTGGATCTGACATTTCAGAACAAAAAAGACTGGAATCGCAGCTTCTGCAATCGCAAAAAATCGAGGCATTGGGAAGACTGGCTGGTGGCGTGGCCCATGACTTCAACAACTTTCTGACGGTGATTAACGGATACGGCGGCATCGCCTTAGGGGAATTGTCTGCGGATTCGCCATTGAATGAATACCTGACCTCGATTATCGAAGCGGGTAAGGGTGCAGCGGATTTGACGCGACAATTGCTCGCGTTCAGCCGAAATGCCGTTGTCTCATTGTCGAATATCGACCTCAATCAGACAATTCAAGACACCGTCAAGCTGATCCGTCGATTAATTCAAGCCGATATTTCGCTGGAATGTTCGTGTGAACCTGGCCTGCCGGAAATCCAGGGGGCGAAAGTTCAGATTGAACAGATCATTATTAATCTTGTTCTGAATGCCAGAGACTCCATTAAATCACAGGGGAAAATCCGCGTCGAATCGCAAAGGGTGTCCCTTACAAGAGAGTTACTGCTTCCGTTTCCGAGTTTAAAACCGGGTGACTACGCACAACTCGTCATATCCGATAACGGTTGCGGAATGAACGAAGCGACGAAGCAAAAGATTTTTGAACCATTCTTTACGACAAAAGAACTGGGGCGCGGCACGGGACTCGGACTCTCTATGGTGCACGGTACAGTGAATCAATTCGGCGGTGCAATCTCAGTCGAAAGTCAAGAGGATGTCGGGACAACCTTCAGGATACTGCTTCCCTTCGCAGAACAGTCATCTGAACAATGTTCCAAGACCATTGAACGTGATCAGAATGTCCGTGGAAATGAAACCGTGCTGCTGGTCGAAGACGAAGCCAATGTTCGCAAGATCGTGCGAATCAATCTGGAGAAAAGAGGATATCGGGTTCTGGAAGCGTCAAAAGCATCGGAAGCACTGCTAATCGCAGAAAAGGATTCGAAATCCATCAATTTATTACTGACAGACGTCGTGATGCCCGAAATGTCGGGACCGGAATTAGTCGTCACATTTCGGCAACTTTACCCGAAAGTCCCTGTCATCTTCATGAGTGGTTACAACGAAGATGAGCTGCTGCGATATGGTATTGGCAGAGGCGAGGAAATCCTTTTCCAGAAGCCGTTAGATTTCGAGCTTCTGATGGCGAAAATTCGCGAGCTACTTGATCAATACGCATCAGCTTCCGTCACGATGTAAAGCCGGACCGAAAACAAGCAGTGCGTTCCCATCTGTTCGTCGGAATGATGCGATTCGAAGTCGATCGAACTTCCGATTGCCCGACTCGGTTGCTTACAATCAAGCGAATTTCGATGCGTTCAGGTTCCTGGTGGAAATCGTATGAGGTTGAGGTTTCTGGGATTGCTACTGATTGGCTGTCTGACGCCGACGAATCACTCGTTTGGCGATCAGTCTGCAGACGACGCATTCTTTGAGGCCAAGGTTCGTCCGCTACTGATTTCCAAATGTCAGGAATGTCATACAGGCGAAAAGCCCAAAGCGGGGTTGCGGCTCGATTCCCGCGAAGCCTTAATCGCTGGTGGCGAAAGTGGTCCTGCGGTGATCGTCGGGAAGCCTGAGGAGTCGCTGCTGGTTGAGGTGATCAGTTACCGAAATACCGTGCAGATGCCCCCCAAATCAAAGCTCGCTGATGCCGAAATCGCGATGTTGACGGATTGGGTACGTCGAGGTTTGCCGTGGCCGAATTCAAAGCCCACAGCCCCCAGTCCCGTAACGGCTAACACCTCTTCAACAGATTTCAGTGACGAGCAAAAAGCGTTCTGGGCGTTTCAGCCAGTCAGACGCGAAAGTCCTCCGCCCGTCAGGAACGAGGTATGGGTTAGCTCTCCCATCGACCGCTTTATTTTGTCGGAGCTTGAAGCGAAGGGACTTTCTGTCTCGCGTGAAGCCGACCGACGGACATTGATCCGTCGAGTAACGCTCGACCTGATTGGCTTGCCCCCAACTCCCGACGAGGTCGCTGAGTTTGTCAGCGAACCAGCCGCTGATGCCCTGGAGCGACTCGTTGATCGATTGCTCGCTTCACCGCGGTATGGCGAGCGGTGGGCTCGTCACTGGCTCGACGTTGCCCGGTATGCAGACTCGAACGGACTCGATGAAAACCTGGCCTATGGCAATGCGTTTCGCTATCGAGATTACGTCGTGAAGGCGATGCGGGAAGATAAATCCTACGACCGTTTTCTGCTTGAACAGATCGCCGGTGACCTGCTGGTGTCTTCAGATGCAGATCACTCGTCCGGGACGACCGCCAGTACAGAGTCCTTTGATCCCCTTATTGCCACGGGCTTTCTATGCCTGGGGGCGAAGATGCTGGCCGAAGATGATCCGGTCAAAATGCAGATGGATATTATCGATGAACAGGTTGATACGATTTCTCGCGCCGTGATGGGCCTGACGATGGGATGTGCCCGTTGTCATGATCATAAGTTTGACCCACTTTCGGCCGAGGACTATTACGGGCTGGCAGGGATCTTCAAAAGCACTCAGACGATGGACACGTTTACGGTCGTCGCACGCTGGCATGAACGACCGTTGGCCTTTCCCGAACAACTGCGTCATCGCGATGAACTGCAACAACAGGCGACGGCAAAAAAACTGGCGATTGAAAAACTCAGAGGGGACTCGATCGACGCGATTCTGAAGGAAGCTCGTCAGCATGCGGGAGACTACTTGCTCGCTGCAACTCGCGAGTACCAATTGGCGGAGCAACTCAAAGGGGCCAAGCCGCGCGGAAACACTCCTGATCCACAAAAGATTCCAGGTGCGATCCTGATCGAAGCGGAAGATTATTCACGTGGAAATGTTCTCAAGGATCGCGAGACTTACGGTCTCGGGATTGGTGTTCTTGTCAATCGGGGGGAAACGCCGAACTTTACCGAATACGATTTTGATGTCGAGCGGGCCGGCCGGTTCCAGCTCGAATTACGT
>JBAXBD010000445.1:0-5503 GCA_037142165.1 Schlesneria sp.
CCCATCATTGCGAAGCTGACGCCGAGCGTTACTAGTTCGGCGTCAGCTTCGCAATGATGGGAAGTTCGCACGCACTTCGCACGGCAGAAACGACCTCAGCCGCCATCTTTGGATTTGTTCCGTAGTCGACACCACCTGTGACGTTCGGGCACGAGATATTCAGTTCAAGTGCCGACAATTCCGGGTAGGCGTTTAATTTACGTGCCATTTCGACGAATTCGCTTGTGTTCTTACCCGCGATATTCGCAATGATTGATGTCCCTAAGCCCAGCAGGCCGGACAGATGTTTGGAAATGAACGCGTCGAGCCCGTCATTATCGAGCCCAATCGAGTTGAGAAGCCCCGAGGTTGTTTCAACCGTTCTGGGGGGTGGGTTTCCCGGGCGCGGTAAGGGCGTTACCGTTTTTGGGATAATCCCTCCCAGTTGAGAAAAGTCTGCGTACGCGACCATTTCTCGTGCATACCCAAATGTTCCGGAAGCAACCAGGATAGGGTTCTTGAGGTGAAGTCGATTGAGTTGAACGTCAAGACTCGGCACGAGGATATTCTCACAGTCACGACGCTCTTGTGATTGATGCCGATATTGCCCCGCTGGCTTTGGCTGTCTTCAATCGCTCAGTCGTCGTCTGATTATCCTATCCGGCATTGCATCAACGCAACATTCACAAGGGACGATCAAAGACAATTTCGTCTTCAATCCCAAACAGGGAACCGCGATGCAGTCACACGGTCCCCTGAGAATAAAGCATTTCAATCCGATACTTCATTGGTATCGAACATCAGCAATCCACTTCAGACGTCACGAAACAGGGACGTCAAATGACGCCACCGTGTGTACGGTAGGGAGTCATCGGGTCTGGACCATCCAAAAACCAGATCCGCTCCCAGATCTCGGGGATATGTCGATAGTTTTCTGATGCGTAAATCAGTTGCCGAGCCCGGGTATCAGGCGAAGACGACCAGATCGGCACGATGCATCCGACCTGCCCCAAACTGCATGCCAGCAGCAACAACGTAATGTACAGTCGATTTCGCATGATGGCCTCCGTGCCAACCGCCAAAAGACGGTCTTGTTCGCTCAATCCTATAGCGACACTATCTGTCACAGGCTTTGAGTCGACCTGTGATCGATACATCCTTTAATCCGCCCAGTGGTCATCCACTGGATTGATGTCTTCGCGATTTTTCGATCCGTCTGACATCATCCCGCTCATTGAACGACCGGCACGTCATCTGTGTCGAATTCATTCAGGCAGATTGGAATGGACATCAGTTGGGTTTGGTTTGTGTTCTGGTAACCCGTTGTGTTGATGGTGGTCAGCGTGCGGATGAATTTCAGCGGCATGTTGATGATGTTCAGCATGTTGACGAAGTTCGGCATTCTGACTTGCAGCTTTTGCGGCTGCTTCCATTTCTAACAGACGGACTTTCTCTTCCATCTCTTTGCCCGGCTTGAACGTGACCACGAACTTTTCGGGGACAAAAACTTTGTCTCCCGTTCGTGGGTTCCGCGCCTTCCGAGCCGCTCGTTTCTTGACTTCAAAAACTCCAAAATTTCGCAACTCAATACGCCCGTCTTCCACGAGCGTTTTAACGATCGCGTCGAAAGTCTTTTGGACGATCTCTTTCGTCTTGAGCTGAGTCATTCCCAGGGCTTCTGAGATCTCTTTGACGATTTCTTTTTTGGTCACGACATGAGTCTCCCGAAGAATGCCGACCTTGAGCGATCGAACAGTATTCGATGGTGCTGATAAGACTCAACTGTATTCCCAAAAAAGACTTAATGTCAAGTCGCCATGTTCCCTACCGACCAAAACGCCAGGAAAACTGTATTCGGCAACCCGACGCGCAGTCTTCCCTTGCACACTTTATCGGCTCGTGACAATGAGAACTTTTGGAAAAACTGCTACAATCGGCAAAGTTTTCCATGTCGTGGCGTAAGGCACCAGGGCTTCGGGAATGTCCAGGCCAGGATTCATGTCCCCTCGTCAACTGGACTTCTGAAAAAACAGGGTTGACGTAACTCTCTTTGCAATAATCTTTTACAAACAAAGCCCTGTATGCAGTCGAACGTCTTTGCCTGACACAAATCAATGTCTGGCTTTAATTTGCGCCAAAGAGTTTGCCACAAGTCGCTTGGCGTCGACGGCCTCTTGAATCACCTGACAAAATCGCTCTGGCCGAGGAACACCTCGGAGAAGCAGCAACGATTGCCCGCCAGCTCCCGACAGGCGAACGTCACCCGTCTGGTAGAATTCCATCCGGGAATCAGGATCGACAGTTGCCGTCACGATTTGCGAGAGTGGCACGGATTCATGCTGGCGAAAGCCCAACGAGTCGACTCGTTTTACCACCCGATTCGTTACGACATAACGCGAACCGAAAACCTTCATCCAGAGGTAAACTGTCGCCGCGATAGGGGCGACTGCCAGACCGAACAAAAGGTTCGAGATTTTCAGGCCCCAGACCCGGTTAGGAATTGACCCGAGCACGCGGTTGATCAAGTCGCCGATCGGAGTAATCGCGATCGAAGGGTACAGCTCTTCAATCACCGTCTCGTGATCAGGGCTGACACCCGAAATAGCTTGAGGCTTTTTAGTCAACATGATTCGAAATCACCTTTTGTACGCATCACGTCGTTAGATGTATCGTAAGAAAGCCTGTTTTCTCAAGCCAGATTGAGAAAACATCTGGACTTTACGACAGTCCTTGCGTTTCGAAACTCTAACCAATCATGTGCGTCACGAGAACGAACGGCGTACCAATACGGAGAAGATAGCCAACGCCGTTTTGGAACGCCAGTCGCAGAAATCGTTCGAACGATCAGGCTGCATCAATGACTTGCAACGATCATAATTCGTCAACCGGAAATCTTTTATTCGGAGGCCGTTTGCGTCTGGTGCTTGTGCTAATCTGGTATCTTTGGTTTGCGAATCACAATTGTATCGGCTGCCAGATCGCCAAGCCGTTGCTGGCAGCTGGTGAAAGCAATACACAATACCGCAGGAACCCATGTCCAAGTGAAAAGCGTATCAACCAGAATCAGAATTTCTCGCAAGAGTGAACGCAGGAATCCACAGGGACGCAGCGTTGTTTTGACCGTGCGTATTCCACAAATCCATTTGCCCAGTGTAACACCCCAGTATCCTTGAAACAGGGATGTTACGACAAGGATGAAGATTTGGATCAGAAGCGAACCCAAAATGACCCAGATCAACTGAAGAAGCATTCCACCCTGACTGAAGTCAAACATTTTGTCCATATTTTGTTCCACTTGGTCCTGGGACGACATTCCAAAGGCCATCGCGAAAAAATAAAGTGGAATCACATAAACGAAATAGTCGATGACGCGTGCAATGCCGCGTCGAGTAATCGATGCAAGTTCTATGGTTGTTAAACCGAATTGGTAGGATGACTCGCGGTAGGTCGACATCAGCCAACTGAGCCCCAGTGCCAATAGCAACAACAATGGCCAGTAGATACATTGACCCATCAGAACAAAGCGTTTCATCGGCTGTTGTAACGGGTGAACCGGCGCTTTCACGACTGCACCAGTTGGATGAATTTCGTTACCGATAACTTCGTGCATGCGAAGCGTCTGTACCATCGACTGGCCTCCGACATAAGTCTTAATTCCGTCGGTAACAGTCATGAGTTCTGTCATTCCAGGCGTCTGTTGTTCGGCGGTTTTCTGCCAGACTCCGTCAATCCTTCGATAGCCGACCAACGAACTTGCCTGAAATGGAACTGTGGTTGATGAGGTGGTTGTAATGACGACTGGCTGGCCATCCACTAATCCAGCCTTAAAGAGATCTTTACCGCGAAGACCGATTCTGACAGTTGCAGGACAGGCGACTTCCCAATTTTTCAGATCGCTTAAATCAACGGCCGTGTCGACGTTATCAGGTGCCAGTGCGGAAGGTGTTGCCAGTTCAAGGCCGGTTCGATAGGCGACGATGGACCCGTCCGCCAGGAACAGATGAAATTGGCCGTTGTGCGCAATGACTTTGATATCGTTCAATTGGCTGCTAAGGGGGGACGCAGTGCTCGGACGGGTCAAAACCTGTTTGCCGTCCACGGTCGTCCACGTGAGTCTTAACGGTGCCAGGACCGTACCGATTTCCACCCATTCGTTGTCTTCGAGCACCAAAAGTTTGGGGGTACCCGATTTGGTCATGTCGATCACCGCCACTTTACCTTCATACAGAAACGGATCGCATGGTCTGCTTAATAGAGCCTTGGGTTTGAATTCGGTTCCCTTTTCGCCTTCGATCCGGACGACAGAGTTTGGTGAAATGGCCCACAACCTATCTCCGTCTGCTAAAAGGCCCGAGGTTGGGGATGGAATCCCGATGCTGGATTCCGTCGACGTCCCCGTGGCAGGATCAAATGACTTCAGATTTGCTTTACCGTTAAAACTTGGCCCCACCGTTAGTGCCGAATGCCAGATACGACCTTTCCATAATGCCACATGCGCATATTCGGGAGCCGATGTTGTGATCAGGTCACCCGGATTCACGGAACCATACATGGCATAGTACAATCCCAGTGGAATTGCGATCTGCATTAGAAAGGTGGTTCCCACGAGCGCCAATACCATCAGAATATACAACGGCTGTTCGGACACACTCTTACGCTCGGTCGGATCGGACATTTGTCAGGTCCCGTCTATTTTGGTGAAGTACCATGAATCTTGTGGAGCCGTTCTACGATACCCAGATTCTCGTGATGATGGCTACTTGTCGCCGACGTCGTTTCTGTGATCGAACGATTTCGACACAGATGTGAAATGTCTGAACGCAAGAAACGCCCGGTTGGATCAACGACTTCAGCTCAGTATGACCGGAAGTGACTGTTGAGCCATTCTTAATTCGGCTCGTTCGAGCGAGTCAATTTCGGTGAGACGCGGTTCATTTTGCCGGTACTTTTTCTGCTTTTTCCAGTGTTATGATTGAGCTGGCGCGAAGTCGTTCGAGGATGACGGGCATCGATTCACGCGAGACTTGCCCCATCCAGCGGACTTCGCCCCCTTGCAGGCAGGCCACGGGCAGACCGTCGAGAAATGCGACTCGGTTGGATGCCGTGCAAGGGACTCGTTCGTGGCGAGTGATGATGCCGACGAGATTCAGTGGATCGGCGCCAGAGATCACCACAACTTCTTGCGTCGATCCTTCATCGCGAAGTCGCCTGAGGTGTTGAACACTGTCGGTTAACGCGAATTGTTCGCCAGCGACACCTGAAATAAATCGGCCTCCTCGAATCTCACCTCGGGCTTCGAGACGCCTTAAAACTTGAAGAAGCTCGTACCATGCAGGGGCGCCATCCTCGCGGGCAAGTAAATCGCGGAATACGACACCCCAACGGCGAAGTAATTGCCAGGCCCAGTCTTCGTTCACGCGTTCGCGGATCGCACGGGGATTTTCGCCGATTGCTTCTGACGGTTTTGTCTCGTTCAACGGCGGACTTTTCGCGGATGCGTCAGGTTGAACTCTCCGATCTCGGC
>JBAXBD010000446.1:0-5502 GCA_037142165.1 Schlesneria sp.
CTGCAGGAGCGTTCGGCTTCGGATCGAACGTCTCAAAGTGACTTGGACCACCGTCGAGCCAGATCAGAATACAGCTTGTCTTGCGAGCGGTCAGGTCATCTGCAAATCCGCTCGCTCGAAGCGAATCGACGAAACCACCCCCAAGCAAGCTTCCCAAGCCCAGCTTCAGGCAGTCGCGTCTTCGCAGTCCTTCGCAATTTCGATGTGTGGTCATGACAGGTTACTCTTCAGTCAACAAACGAAAATTCAGGAGTATTCAGCAGCGTCCAGAACAAATCTTCAATACCTCGGCGGCGCTGATCACCTTCGGGCAGGAGTTCCATCGCGAGATGCTGTTCGTCCGATGTCGGAAATCGGTTATACGCCAGCAAATAGGCCTCGACCATAATTTCCTGGTTCGATTTATTGCTGGCAGCCAGTCTGGCGGGCCGAGCCGTATCGAGACCTAACTTGCGATTCAGCGCCGGGGAATTCATCAGGTGGAGAAGTTGTGGCGTCGTGGATTCGACAGACCGTTCGCAAGGAGGGTCTTGATTCAGATCGGGGCGACCGAACGTGTCGAGAAACAGCGACGACGAACGGTATGTCCAAAGCTGTATCGCCCTTGATCCGGGTGGCAAAGCGGCAAAGTCTTCTTCGACACCAAGCACATCGTTTACCGCGTCCAGCA
Organism: Schlesneria sp.; assembly: GCA_037142165.1. GTDB lineage: Bacteria > Planctomycetota > Planctomycetia > Planctomycetales > Planctomycetaceae > Schlesneria. The sequence continues at coordinate 671 of JBAXBD010000446.1, forward strand.
AGACTTCGGCTCGCATTCGCTGCCGGTAATAGCGAGAGAAATTTTTGATATCGGAAATGTTCCGTTCGGTCGGAGTAGAACTCAGCCCGAAAACGTGCGACATCATGATGTAACGGATCAGCTTCTTGATGTCATATCCCTGCTGTCGAAATTCGAAGGCCAGGTGATCGAGCAAAGCTTCGTTCGAGGCGGGATTGGTTGCGCGAATGTCATCCACAGGATCGACCAGTCCCTGCCCCATGATCTCGGTCCAGACTCGATTTGCCATCACCTTGGGAAAGTAGGGGTTCGACGAATCGGTCATCCATGCGGCGAGAGTTTCACGAGGATCTTCATCAGGTCCGAGCGTCAAAGGCACACCCGTCAACGTTTTTGGCAGCACAGGTAACCCGGTTCGACCATGGTTTAATTGGCCCGAGCTTTTCGAATAAATGCTCTCTTCTCCGCCTGAAATCGGTGGTGATAGCCCCTGCCCTTTCCGGCCAACGCGAGAAAAGAATGCTGCGAAACCAAAAAAGTCATCCTGACTCCAGACCTCAAAGGGATGATGATGGCATTTGGCACATTCCAACCGGACGCCGAGAAATAATTGACTGACCGACGCACCAATCTCGATTGCTTCCGGACGATCGCGAAAGATGACAGCCGCACCGTTGTTCCAGGTGCTGCCCTGTGCCGTAATCAATTCGCGAACGAACTGGTCGTAAGGCATATTCCTTCGAAACGCATCACGCAGCCACGCATCAATGTTCCATACGGCCTTAATACCGGCTCGATAAGGGTTAGGACGCAATAAGTCAGCCCATTTATTCGCCCAGAAGTCCGCGTATTCAGGGCGATTGAGTAATTGGTCGATCAGCGTTTTCCTCTTATCGAGGCTTTGATCCGCCAGGTAACCCTGCGTCTCTTCGGCACTTGGCAATCGACCAATGGCCCGAAGGAACGCTCGCCGATGAAAAGTTGCATCATTTGTTGGAGGGGACGGGAGCATTCCCAGCAACTTCAGCTTTTTCCAGACCAGTTCGTCGATGGAACTGTTTCGAGGCAGCGATTCATACGCCGCTTCGGGAACCGTCCCTGGTAAGGGAATCGTCACGGCACAGACGGCGATGTGATTCATGTAACGTGCCATGATGGCCGCTTCGCCCGGAATGGGGCCAGCCTGGATGATCCCGTCGCCTGATGCTGCAATCGCCGCGATAGTTCGATCGTTGGATTGAAAGGCCGTTGCTTCAGTGACATCACGGCGGCGTCCGTCGCTATATTCGGCGATGACACGCAAGGGAACTTTTTCGAGCGGAGTCAGGCTGCGGCTGGACGGTTCGGTGACAACTCGAGTGATCTTCGGAGAGTCAGCAGGAGTCCGTGGCATTCCGTTTCGAATCCACGTGAGAATTTCTTCGTAGGTCGGACTGCTGACATCAATTCGTTTGCCGCCTCCATGTGGAAGTTGTCCCGTCGCCTTGCGCAACAAGAGACTTTCTTCGGCGGATGACGGGAAAACCCGGCGACCACGTCCTTCGTGAGTGATTGCGTCGTAATCGAAGTCGGAATCAAAACCGAGCAGTGAAAGGGCAAACCCGTTCTGGCCGCGCGACTTACCGTGACAGGCACCGGCGTTACAACCGAGACGGGTTAATTGGGGTTGAATATCCGATTCAAAAGTAACTCCCGCCGAGGCGGTGTTCCCATCAGCCTGGACGTTCGAGTCATATGACATTAAACCGGCGCAAAACGCCACCAACGTCACAAGAGCGTTGCAGGAGTAACACCGTTGTCGTCTGAAAATCATTAACAGTCCTTTGCCGGGCTCAAAAAGACGTCCCGAAAGAATGGAACCACGCGATTCACCCAAATTCATGCGCAGACCCATCAACTGGAGTTTATCGGATTTCCGGGGCAAACGAAACACGTTTTGACATTCAACTTCCCGAAAACAAGTACTCACCGTTTTCGAGCAACAAAAACTGGCAACCTCGGAGCGACGGCAGCTATTTTGAGAAAATCAACTCTACTTGGTGTAAGGCGGTCGCGACTGGACGATGTACCTGTGATCAGTTTTAAATGGGTCTTGCCGTGAAGGCATTGTCCCGGAAGTTGAGCTGACATCCTGAAAGTTGATCTTCGTCTTTTTTATCAACCAGCAGCAAAAGACCTCGTGCTTCACCGACCCAGTCTCGACCGTCACTGACGGGATAGTCAAACGAAATCTCAACTTCGTCGTCGGCCCATTGTGTCGGAGAGATGCGGACACCGATCTCCGAGGGAAAATTTCCTTTGAGGATCCGAGCCTGAACTCTACCAGGTTCGACGAAATCTGTGCGACCGCTCTGGCAAAGTCCTCCACGGAACGGTATCCACAAATGGCCGAGTTCGCAGAAGCGGTTTGAATGAATTAAAGGGGGCAGGTTTACGCCTCAGTACGGCCTGTTCGATGCGCATGCCCGTTTCGCTGTTCGGCTGAAGCCTCGCCGCATTATTGAATGCGCGAACGATCGCGAAATACTGAAGGAAACGTTCGACGTGCACCGTCGGGCCAGCCGGATCACGCGCGCGATCGTCCTAATAGAAGCCATTATTCGACATCTAAAAATGGGCTGTGCGCGGCGCTTTTCAGACTCGTACCATCTCGCACTGACCACTGCGTCCCTGATCGTCGACCCAATAACCTTGCCAGGGGTAGAACATGTAGGTTTGCTGGTAATAGCGGATCATGAACGACGAGCCGACAACGCAGATGAAGGTTCCGACCATGTTGTTAGTCTGATCAACAACACTGCCAATCTGGACTGGTGAGTTGCCGCTGTAGCCATTGAAGTTCTGGCAACCTATCTGGAATGGTGGGCGGACCCCGTCGGAAATCTGGTAGACGGCCATGTTGATGTCACTTTCAATGAGTTGTTTCAAAGCCTGCGTGCCAAGAACGGACACGTATTGTGATCAAAAGCGACAAACTCTAGCTTGTGCGGCCAAGATGCGCTGTGGCAGGAATATAACATTCGGGACAAATGCCAGACAACGGAACACGGCATACCTGTCGTTACGCTTTTCACTCCTGCTGTTGTTGACTCGAGAAATTCGTTTAAATCCGGTGACAACCGATTGTTTTGACAAAGTACAAGCCCGATGTAACGATACGACTGGTTATTGGAATTCATGATGTTGGTTTCCGACCGTCAGAATTCAGAGGTTTCAGTGCTCTCAACACGTCGCGGCAATTCATGACACCACCACTTACACGACGTGCATTTTGTCGCTCGGTTGCGTACGGCGTTGCATCGACCGCTGTAAGCAACGGGGTCGCACAAGCTCCAAAGGATCCTCCCGAAGGATTGACGTTGGCCATCGGCAATTACGGCATGCAGTCCTATAAAGTTGAAGAGGCAATCAGGTTGATTTCTGATCTGAAGTATGACGCACTTGAATTAACCGTCATGCCGGAATGGGATTCTTCACCGCACAAATTGACCGGCGAACGACGCGGAGTTGTGCGTAAAATCCTGGGTGAGACCGGATTGATCTTGGCATCTCTGATGGAAAATCTGTCACCCTCGGCGGCTGATGTCGAACACCAGAAAACACTTGACCGTCTGAAACTGGCTGCGGAGTTAGGGCATGATCTTGCACCCGATTCGCCCCCGCTGATTCAGACCGTTCTCGGCGGAGGTGATTGGAGCCAAAAGAAAGAGCTTTATCGTGACCGACTGGGTGATTGGCGGCGGATTGCCGAATCGACAAAAACAATCATTGCGGTCAAACCTCACCGTAGCGGTGCAATGTCGAATCCGGAACAGGGAGCGTGGCTGCTTGAGCAACTTGGATCATCCCCCTGGATGGGAATGATTTATGACTACAGTCACTATGCGATGCGAGGTCTTTCGATTGCCGAGACAATCAACACGGCCTTTCCGACGACGGTTCAGATTGTCGTGAAAGACGTCGCGAAAAACGGAGATCAGTTCGAGTTCGCCTTACCGGGCGAAGCGAACACGTTCGACCATGGCGAGATCCTAGCTGCGTTTTACAAGTTGGGATATCGGCGCAGTGTGTGTTGCGAAGTCAGCTCGCAAGTCTTTCGTCGTCCCGGCTACGATGCCGCTGCGGCAGCAAAAGTTTGTTATGACTTTATGAGTAGGGTCTTTAAGAACGCTGCTGTCCCACGTTGGAAATAGCCGAGCCGCATGGAATTTTGCTAACAAAAGAATGACTGGCGGCACGTCTTGAACGACGGGGGATTGGCTGTTCTGGAGTCGGGCGTTCGAATTTCAAATTTGCGGTGTGAGCTACGCAGTCGCAATCAATTGAGCGACTGACTAGCCACTCGTGAAATCCGAACGCCCGATCCGCGTTTACCTTTTATTCGACTGAGCGTCGGACCGAATCGATGTCGTCGATTCGGAATGGCCCGAAATCCGATGATTTTGCCGCCACGCAGTCGTAGCCAAAGAGGAACAACTGTCCGCGTTGACTTTTTCTTGAGTCGGGAAAGCCTTGAAACTTGCGACCATCTTTGAGCTCAACTTCGACCTCGGTCGTTTCTTCAATACCGAGGCTTTCGTGGACCAGATCGGGGAATCGCGACCAGGCCCACGCCCAGAGCGTTTTGTCGGGATCGACCTTGCCGGCGATATCGACCCACTCGGGTTCGGCTTTAATGAGGTCGACCCGACTTGCCTGTTGACACCAGGGTCTCAGGACTTCGTTTATCCAGTTCTTTCGAGCGGCGACAAGTTCTTCGAACGACGTCATGGATGTTGCTTTCAACGGACAATCATCGACAGGTATGAAAACCGCGTGGCAATTTTCACATGTAATGAATCCGGGGACTGAGT
>JBAXBD010000447.1:0-5497 GCA_037142165.1 Schlesneria sp.
ATTCTTCAATCTAAAACTTCGACGGTCCCGATCAGGCAGGCAATCACCTCGTCACAGGGCTTCGCAAAAAAGTTGGCCAAGTTGGTCAAGTTCCTATTTCCATAGGCTTTTGTCACGGTTTCGAAGTTGACCAAGTTGGCAAAGTTGGCCAAGTTCGATTCTTCAATCTAAAACTCCGACGGTCCCGATCAGCCACGCAATCAAGTCGTCACCGGGCTTCGCAAAAAAGTTGGCAAAGTTGGCAAAGTTCCTATTTTCATAGCCTTTTGTCACGGTTTCGATGTTGACCAAGTTGGCAAAGTTCGATTCTTCAATCCAAAAACTTCGACGGTCCCGATCAGACAGGCAATCACCTCGTCACAGGACTTCACAAAAAAGTTGGCCAAGTTGGCCAACTTCCTATTCTTATAGGCTTTTGTCACGATTTCGAAGTTGACCAAGTTGGCAGAGTTGACCAACTTCGATTCTTCAATCCAAAACTTCCGCGTTCGCGACCGGGCAGGCAACCATGTCGTCACAGGGCTTCGCAAAAAAGTTAGCAAAGTTGGCCAAGTTCCTATTTTCATAGGCTTCTGTCACAGTTTTGAAGTTGACCAAGTTGGCCAACTTCAAATAAGTTCAACATGACTTGAACACACTTCATCGGATCGCGATCGTCCACCACCTAAGCCCAACAACGGTGGAAAATGCAAATCAATCTGACAAAACCTTGAACCGAAGTTAACAAAGGAAACGAAGGGAAGAGGGAATTCGTTTCATGAATCCATTCGTCCAGACTCCCCAAATGCATCAAGGTCCGACTGCCCGGGCTTTCTTTTCATCACCTCGTTCTCTTCGCGTCCTTCAGTAAAAAATCTTTCCTTATTCAATGCGATTCTTTTTCAAGACTCCCTCACCCCTCTTATTAACTCACCATTACGACATAAGTATTTGCGTTTCCGTTTCGATTGTCAATGCCCATCTGACCATACTTTCTTATCGTCTGGAAGAGGCTCACGAAATGGATTTTCCAATGACAGCCGGTCGATGATCCGAAGCGCGGAGTTCCACATTACTGTCTCGGGGCAGCTTCCACACAACCGGATACTAACCAAAGAAAATAGGATTGCATTTCGCCGCGAAGCGGCACAGGAATACAGCCTGGGGGTTTCAACCCCAGGTACAATGATCATCAGGCACGATTCAAGCTCCGAAGGAGCGCAGGACGAACCTCACCGTGCCCTGGTAAACAAACTCCATGTTCTATCGGCAAATCGCTATTTTTTGGAGGATTCCATTGCGGCCCTCGCGGGATCAGCCGCAGCACGCCTGCACCCTCATCAGGGCTAAATATCTTCCGATTCGAAGCTTCCTGGGGTTGAAACCCCAGCCTGAATCCCTGCACCGCTTTGCGGTTACGACAACGCCGTGAAGATTGACCGTCTTCGTGGTGCTGCCCAGCCAGAATGAAAACACAGTTCAATCGATGAAGCTCACAAGCTGGGACGAATTCTTGAGGACTCCCGTGACCGAATGACGCCAGTTGGATTGCGGCAAAAGCCTGCATGAAATACTTGGCGTCGGTCGTGACGAAAACCTCGCCTTTTTCGGACATTGATGTTGGCGCTCACCCGGAAACAGAAACGTTAACGCTCATAACTAGGGGCGGGTGTTAAATATTTCGATTGCTGAGTTGGTCGCGAAGTCGTTCCAACTGCGTCGTCAACTGTTCGTCGCTACTGATGATCGATTCCGCCTGGGTATCCTGACGAGTGTAAGTCATCAGACGGGGAGCAGCGTTTCATTTTCCGTAGAGACAGAAGCTCTGGAACAATCAATGATTCAACTGTTCCGCTTTTCTTGAATGGGGCCCTCGTTTCGATTTCGATATCCCGGCAACTTTGAGCCTATAGACAACCACTTCTACGCGGCGAGCCTCGCGCGGACTTGGAATTCACATTGATGGTGTGAAGAGGTTAGCACCAGATTGACCCGACTGCATCCATCGACGTCTGAAGAAATCGGCTGAACGCCGATTCGCCTGCGCCGATGGCTTCGGGTTAAACGATGAATCGGTCGACTTTGGTTAATTCGCTTACGTCTTTTTCGGCTCGGCTTTTTTAGGGATGACGAATTCGGATTGGCAGCGGGGACATTTGCCGGATCGTCCGCGATGTTGTTCTTTCACCCGAATGCGCCAACCATTCGGACAGGTGATGAGGAACGTATCCTTGGATCGCAATTCCTTGCGGACGTTTTGCAACTGCTTCTCTTCTTCTGCCGCGATCTTCAGTAACTCGTCAGCCGCTGCGGCTTCCAGTTCCTGCTTTGACATGGGGGGTTCGGCAAAACGAATCGGGGGTTCTTCCACTTCGCTGCGAACTGGTGGTTCCTCATATTCAACCGTTTCTTGAGATTCGGCTGCCGCAAACATTTCGTCAAATGAATCCGGGTCAATTGACGTCATCTGATCGCCCTCCAAAGAATGTGATACTCGTTGAATGAAAGATGATAACCTGATATCGGCCTCACGGGGAGTAGTAATCGCTCAATGGCAATGCTTTGCAGCGTTTTTTCGCTGGACACAATCTTGTGTGCCACTGCTTAGGAGTCTTCGGAGAAGCAGTGTCTTGCCATCAATGTTTCCTTTACAACTCACAGCACTGCTTGACTGATGACAGTCAAGCAGTGGCACGGGTTTCGTTCACCGGAAACTGAAAAAACACTCGTCATTTCATTTCACGGACGTGTTTGTAGGCCGCTTCCTGCATGAATTTTGAAGCGGCTGGTGTGCTGGTGTGACCTGACGCCACGTCCGCGTGCATCGCCTTGGGGATCGTCAATGCGTTGTAGGCAGCATAGACACTTGTCGGAGGACAGGTCGTGTCGATGAAGCCAACGGTAACTGCTGCCCCTTTGCATTTCGCACGAGTGGCGAAGTTCACGCAATCGACGTAACGCGAGGTTTCCAGTGCCAGCGGATCAGGCTTGCCCTGAGCATCGATGGGGACGATTTTCGGCCAGCCGTTGATGCGATTGACCGCAATGCCGGTATGATCGCAACCGGCGGGAACGCCGGCACAGAAGAAGGTGACGCGAGGGTCGAGTCCGGCTGCCGCGAAGGCCTGGAAGCCACCTTGACTGCTGCCATAAACGATGACGGTCTTGCCGTCCCATTCCGGCTGCTCGGTCAAAAAGTCGATCGCACGAATCAAACGCAGAAACATCCCCTTGAAATAGCACTGTTCGCGATCCTGGCGGCCCTCATTGCGATAATCCTTCAGCTCTCCTTGAGCGAGTGCTGTGTAAAAATCATCGGGCTTGCCGTTCGGAATCCCGTGTGCATTGATGTCGAGCGACAGCATTCCCCCTTCTTTGTCCGCCCAATGTGTGCTGCCAAGATTGGCGCTGCGGACCCCTGCCCCATGCACGAAAAGAATCGCGGGGAGTGACTTTGGTTTGGCGTTTTGCGGGCGGCCGAAGTAACCCGAAACTGGTTTGCCGAGACATGAGACCTGCACATCAAACGCGTCCACCCCTTTCGCCGGTGATTCGACCGAAGTCAGTAACGATTTGAGGGGGACTTTTGCAAGAGCCTCCTTCTGCGCAGCCCAGAACTGATCGAAATCATCAGGAACCGGCAGGCTGGGCTTCAGTTGCAGCGGGTCATAGCCTGCCCCGGCCAACGCCACGGTCTTACCGATCGTCGCACGCAGCAGCAGGAAGCCGGGTTCGTCGAGCTTGCCAGTGATCGTGGCTTTACCTTCTTTCAAGACGACCGTCTGAGGAGGCTGAGATTGCCAACCATCCCTGGAAAACACACAGACGACTTTTCCATCCACAAACGATTTTTCGTCGTCGAGGGCCTCGATGGTGAACGTCGCGGGTTCGCCGACGGCATACAGCGCATCCGGCCGGTCGGCAGTTGCCTTGAGCGTGATGACCTTCGTCTGAGTCGCCGTGTCCTGAGCAGGCAATGGATTCAACGGGACTGCTACCATGGCCATGAGAATGGCTATTTTTAATCGGTTTGTCACGGACATCATCACGGTGCAGCCCTTTTGAGATTGTGGAATTGAGCTTCAAACGATTCTGCGGTCGAATCTGAATTCATAAATGTTACCGAGGACTCGTGTCTGAAACACTGCTGCGAGGCGTTGACGTTTTGTAGAGCAAGCAACTCACCCGGATCGTTCGCGCATTCTCTGCGATGCGACGCAAGAACATTGTCACAAAAAAACGTGAATCATCAGCAGAACGCGTAAGCTGCCCACAAACGTCACTCAATTCCCATCGCGGATTGAAGAATCTCGGCGATGTGCATAACTCGCAGAGGGGACTTCTGGCGGTAGATCAGGCCTGACATGTGCATCAGGCATGACATGTCGCCTGCAGTCAGGACTTCTGCTCCAGCCTGCTCGTGATCGTGAATCCGGTCAAGCCCCATCATGCAAGAGACCGCTTCTTCGGCGACTGCAAACGTTCCACCAAACCCGCAACACTCGTCCGGCCGCTTCAGATTGACGAGTTCAATTCCCTCTAAGCCTGCCAATAATTGACCCGCTTTATTGAACTTTTCGACCATCATTTCACTGGAAGAACCAAGCCGTAATTCACGTAAACCGTGGCAACTGTTGTGTAAGCCGACTCGATGGGGAAATCGACCTTCGATCGATTTGATCTGCAGCACGTCTGTGAGAAATTCACACAGCTCGAAGGTTTTCGGTTTGACGATGGCGTAACCGGGATCATCGTGCAATAGCTCGCCGTAATGCTGCCGAATCATCGCCGTACAACTTCCCGAAGGGCAAACGATGTATTCGTACTTCTGGAAGATCGAGACGAATTTACGAGCGAGCGGAACGGCGTCATCGACGCATCCAGTATTGGCCATCGGTTGCCCGCAGCAGGTCTGTGCCGCAGGAAAGTCGACTTCGCAGCCAAACCGTTCCAGAACCTTCAGCGTCGCCATCGCAACGTTGGGATACAACTGATCGACATAGCAAGGGATAAATAAACCGACCTGAGGCATGGGATTCTTCGTGCAATAGCGTGTTTTTCAAATTCGTTTTGGCAAGCGATCTGTCAATCGTCTGAATTCACGTGCCACTGCTTGAGCGTCTTCGGTCAAGCAGTGCACTTTGACCGGTAGCAGTCGAACACTGCTTCTCCGAAGACTCCGAAGCAGTGGCACAAAATATAAAATGACAAGTTCGACAAAGCACCTGACTGATTGTAGTCGACCGGGTCAGACTGAGCGAACGAGAACACGATCAATAGAAATCATTCAGCCTGCCCGCCGCGCAAAACTCGGTCAACCCCCTGGGACCTTAACAGTTCAGCGACGATTCGGCCGAGCGTAACCGGATCCGAAACCTCTCCGGAAGCACTCGCCATCCAACGCTGGTGACCATCCTGTGGCAGAACGACCGCATCGAGGCGAATCTGGCCTCTTTCGACTTTGGTTTGTACCCCGAGTGGAGCATGGCAACCTGCTCGAAGCGTTGACAGCAAGCTG
>JBAXBD010000448.1:0-5489 GCA_037142165.1 Schlesneria sp.
CGCTGTTAAAATCGCAGAAGACTGCTGCCAACCGCTGAAAACAGCTGGGGCAATCTGAGCGTTGCAACCACTGACGGGTAGATTTCAGTATTCGTTCGATCACTTATTCGGCCCTGCCGCGGTCCGCACATGGCCATTATTGAAGTTTCCCAACTCGCCAAACATTATCGCGTCTATCGAAAGAATGCGGGATGGATGGCGTCCATCACCGGCCTTTTTCACCGCGAGTACAATACCGTACGCGCTGTCAAAGAAGTTGGTTTTCAGATCGAGAAAGGCGAAATGGTCGCGTTTCTCGGTCCGAATGGCGCTGGAAAAACTACGACGCTGAAGCTGCTGTCGGGATTGATCTATCCCACGTCGGGCACCGCTACGGTACTCGGATACGTTCCCTGGCAGAGGAGTAACGCGTATCGAAAACGTTTTTCTCTGGTCATGGGTCAGAAGAACCAGTTGTGGTGGGATCTTCCCGCCCAAGAGTCCTTCATTCTCCATCGTGAGATTTACGACATTGACCACGCCGCCTTTCAGCGGCGACTGGATGAATTGACCGACCTGCTTGAAGTTCGACAGCTTGTTAAGCAGCCCGTCCGGGAATTGTCTCTCGGCGAGCGAATGAGGATGGAACTAATCGCGTCCTTACTTCATTCTCCGGAAGTTTTGCTGTTGGACGAACCAACAATCGGGCTCGATGTTGTTTCCCAGAGAAAAGTGCAAGGATTCTTGCGTCATTACCAGTCTGAACAACAGATGACAGTGCTGCTAACCAGTCATTACATGAAAGACGTTGAAGCTCTATGTCGTCGAGCGATCATCATCAATGAAGGTGAGATCAAACACGATGGGCCGTTGGCCGAAATCGTCGATCGTTTCAGCAGTGTAAAACAGATTCATCTTCAGTTTGCCGGAACCGAGATTCCTGCGGATATCGATCTCTATGGTAAGGTGATTGAACAGATCCCCCCCCGGGTCAAGCTTGAAGTGCCGCGGCAAGACATTCCCAAAATCCTTGCCGCACTTCTTGATCGGTACTGTATCGAGGATGTCGGTGTTCAAGAACGTCCACTCGAGGACGCCATGGCTGAGTTATTTTCGCGAAAGAACTCTGATTAATGAATAACGAGTTTTGTGATGGGGCGATTGAATTCGATGCGCCGGCAATCGTCCGATCGACAGTAATTCCGCGAGCAGACTCATTCCTGGTGAGAGACTGAAAATATCACAACCATGCGCTCATCACTCCGCGTCAAATGGTGCATACTCAGAACGTCCATCGAAGAGAGGCTCGTTTATCGCGCGGATTTTGCCTTTGCGACTCTCGTCCGATTCCTGCCGATTGTGACACAGGTCTTTTTGTGGGGAGCAATCTACCAGACCTCCGGGGCACGTGATCCGAAGCTGATCAACGGCTACACGTACGGAGATATGGTGGCTTACTCGTTGCTCGTCATGGTTGGGCGGGCATTCTCTTCCATGCCAGGACTGACGACGGGGATTGCTCGCGATATCCGCGACGGTGCGATCAAAAAATTCCTCGTTCAACCAATCGACCTGCTGGACTATCTCTTCTGGCATCGCGTTGCACATAAGTTGGTCTATTATGCCGTGGCTTTTCTTCCATTTGCGTTTGTTTTCTGGCTCTGCCGACATTATTTGCATGGATGGCCAGGGCTGACGATGTTTGTGGGTTGGCTCATTTCACTCATTATCGCATTCCTGATCGGATTTCTGATCGAAAGTTTAATGGGCCTGGTTGCGTTCTGGTTCCTTGAAGTCAGCTCTCTCGTTTTTGTGTACATGTTGCTCAGCTATTTTCTCTCGGGCCATATGCTCCCGCTTGATTGGCTTCCACCACCCTATGGGGATGCAATTCGACTGCTCCCTTTCAAATATCTGGCGTTTGTGCCGGCCGCAATACTGCTCGAAAAATACAATCATCGTCAGTTGGCCGTCGAATTAGTCCAAGGCTTTGCATGGGTTGTCGTGTTACTGGCGGTCAATCGTCTGGCGCTGGTACGTGGAATCAAACGTTACAGCGCCTACGGCGGGTGAGAATGATGATCTCGCACGTGCTGCTTCGCTTCGCGTTTCTCATGGAACTCTGGCATCGCTGACCGACATCCCGTACATCATGACTCATGACAATCCAACCAGAAATTCAATCGCCGCCCACTTCGATGACAGGTGTCTATGGGCGGACATTTTGGCTCGCGTATCTTGCGAATTCGATATTGGTGATGGCCAATGCCCTGACGTTCCGGTTTGCAGAACTGGTTCACTTTCTCGGCGGAACTGAAAGCGTTGTCGGGGATATCGTCGCATTGGGAACCCTCGTCGCCGTTGCGGTACGACTGAGTGTATCGCATGTCCTTGATGACTATGGCACACGCGTGATATGGCCAATCTGCTCATTGTTATTCATCGCAGGGTGCGGAATGTTTCTTGGCGCTACCCAGATGTCCTGGCTGCTCTATCTGGCCCGAGTGGCGTTTTTTGTTGGACTGACAGGAATGTTCGCCTGCTCGATGACGCATATCCAGAACCATGTCCCGCCAGAACGACGAACCGAGATCATTGGTAATCTCGGAAGTAGCGGTTTCGTTGGAATGATCCTTGGTTCAAATCTGGGGGATTGGATCCGCTACTTTGTTTCTGACTTGCAGACTCAATTTCTGATCTTATTTGGCGGCGCTGGATTGATAGGGATTCTCTACCTGATCCTTGTGATTCTCTTGACGTGAAACGACCCTCTTCACCCATCGCAATTCGTCTCATGTTTCGTTTCTGGCCGGGTACCGTCGTGCTCGCCGCGATGACAATGGGGCTGGGGGTCACGGCGACACAAACGTTCCTGACTCGTTACGCGACCTCACAAAAAATCGAAGGGATTGGCCTGTTTTTTACCGGCTATGCAATCTCGGCATTTGTATTTCGGCTACTGGTACAAAACTGGAGCCAGACGATCGGGCGGCATTGGATGCTGGTGCGTGGATTGATTGGCCATACGATCGGTCATTTTCTCCTGTCGTTCGTTACGGAGGGATGGCAGTTCATTATCCCATCGATTATCTGTGGATTCGGTCATGCCTTACTCTTTCCCGCAGTCGTTTCGCTCGGATCAGGCGCCTTCCCGAAAGAATGCCGAGGTGCGGGAACCGCGATCATCCTCGGGTTTACCGATTTTGGATCACTTGTATTCTCTCCCATTCTTGGGCGAATCAGTGATCGATTCGGATTCCAGACCATGTATTGTGTTTCCAGCAGCATCGCATTATTCACGGCGCTGGGATATGCGTATATTGCTATTCGACACGAGGACGAAGAAGCACAACAGCTTAGTTGACCGAAAAAGTTTTCTGCCGTGTGCCACCATGAAACTGGTTTCGATCACCAGTTCGAGAGCCTACGATCACCCGAGGGGTTTTCCCGATTGCCATGTCCGACACTCCCGTTAAGACAACCGATTCTGGCAATTCCATGCCGAATTTCAGTAGTCGGCCCAGCGATCAGGAATCTGCTCCTGGCTCGTTCTTTTGGAAATTCCGGTGGACGATCCTGATTATTGTGCTGGCTACCATCCTGAGACTCGCTTCGACGTTGGGCGATCTCGCGATTGATGAAGTCTGGTCGCTTTGGTTCGTGCGCAATTGGATCCGCAACATCACCTCTATATTCCTCTTACGGCATGACAATAATCACTTGCTGAATACGTTCATCCTCTACATTTTAGGGCCGAATGCGTGGGGCATCTCTTACCGGATCGAGCCGGCCGTCGCTTCGATTCTGGCCGTCTGGCTTTCCGGCCGGATCGCAATTCGCCAGGGGGAATCTCAGTCGGCACTTGTGACGCAGGTCCTTGTCGGGGCGTCGTACCTTCTGATTCTTTATGGCTCGGAAGCACGCGGATATTCCTATGCGATCTTCTTCGCATATTTATCGTGGTTGCTTCTGTTGCGTCTTCAAGAGCAGGGGCGTTGGCTTGATGCCGGAACATTTGGCATCAGTGCCAGCCTGGGTTTTCTGGCCCACCTGACATTCCTTTATTGTTACGCCGGTTTCTGCATCTGGGCATTTTTGAAGTGGTTGAAGAAACCAACCTGGATTCTGCCGCTGGCATTGATTCCTCCCTCGATCGTGGCCTGTGGGTTATACCTGTTTTTTATTCGCGGTATGGCGATCGGTGGCGGCCCGGAAACGACGATCGCCTCCGCCGTGATTTCGACGTTGTCCATCCTCGCAGGTGGACCACTTTACGACGATGGCGCTTTGGTCACCGCCCTCGTCGTGCTGATTTTGCTGGGCATCGGATTCGTGCGGTTGTGGCAAAAAGACCGAGCAATTGCGGCCTGTTATGCGACCATCATTTTCCTGGCTCCAGCCGCAGTCTTGGGCTTTACCGGACATCAACTGATTTACCCACGCTATTTTTTGATACCGGTTGCATTCGCGCTGCTGTTGATCGGCAAGGGGCTCGCGAGCCTTTGCAAGCCTGGCACGACAGGACGGTTAATTTCCATCGGGCTGATCATCACCTTTCTCGCAGGAAATGGCTGGTGGACGGCACTGCTACTCAATCATGGGCGCGGAGACTATTCGCAAGCGACCGCCTGGATGGTGCAAACCAGTAGTTCCCCGGCGACAGTCAGCAGCGATCACGATTTTCGTAACGGCCTGATGTTCGCATACTTCTCGACACAGCTTTGGCCCAAAGATCCCCCTTTGATTTACATCGACCAGCGCAATGTTCCACCGCAGGGAACCGAATGGTTCATCCGCCATAATTTCGATGGTGATCCGCCTCATCCAAAATTTATCACCGACTCTTTTGGAAATGGATACCGGTTGGAACGGACCTTTCTCCATCACAGCCTGACAGGCTGGAATTGGTGGATCTACAAACGAAACACCCAGACGTTGTGATTTTCTTCATCTTGCTCGCTACTGTGACGAAGTCCGACGAGTTATGCTCGAAGGTGTCCTTCGCGACGCATCAATAGAATTTCGGCTTGAGAGGGCTATCAGAGCATGCTTGGAACACTAATCTTCGGCGGTCAGTCCTGGCTGACTGTGGCTGTGGTGTTGTTCGGACTGGGCCTGGCTCTTGTCGTGTGGCGTTATTCCGGATCGCGGACGGATCTACCCACCCGACTGATAGCGTCCTTTTTTAAAGCTCTCGGGTTGTTATTACTCTCCATCTGTTTGCTCGAACCTCTCTGGAGCGGTCAGCGGGCGCGACCGGGAGCCAACCTGTTCGTGCTGATGGCAGACGACAGCCAAAGCCTGACAATTAAAGATCCCAATGCCACAGTCACTCGCGGAGAGCAGCTTAAGAGCCTGTTAAACGCCGAAGATGCTCCCTGGCAGGTCCGCCTGGCCCAGGACTTTGATTTACGCCGATACCTGTTCGATTCCCGTTTACAAAACGTCACCGACTTTTCCGGCCTCACGTTCCAGGGTTCGCAAACGAGTCTGATCGGAGTCCTTAACGG
>JBAXBD010000449.1:0-5483 GCA_037142165.1 Schlesneria sp.
TCTGTCTTCATCAGCCAAAAACGATTAGAGGAATGGACGGCCAAGGTTCCCCCCGGCGTTCCACTTTACGTCGCTTCCCAAGACGTCATGAATGGACTGGTCGGTTTTGATTTTCATGTCGGCGTAGTTGGCTGTGGAGTTCGACAATCCCCAATTCCACTGGAAGCGGTTCTTCCCAGGGAAAAGCAGCGGTTAACCGTCGTCGCCTGCCCTAACTGCGATAATCCGGAAAATCTGGGGGCAATTATTCGCATTGGTGCGGCATTCGGTATCGACGCGCTGTTATTGGGAAAAAGCTGCTGCGATCCGTTTTCCCGGCGAGTCATTCGCGTCTCAATGGGGGCTGCATTCACGCTGCCAATCATTGAATCCGCTGATTTGTTCAGTGACCTGCAACGCTTAAAAAATGATTGGCAATTCGAACTTTCTGCCGCCGTGTTAGATGACAATGCGATTCATCTCGACCGTGCACAGCGAACGTCACGCTTCGGGATCTTATTGGGCAACGAAGATACCGGCCTGGACGAATCCTGGATCAACCTCTGCGATCAAAAACTGACGATCCCCATGTGCCTGGGGACTGATTCGCTAAACGTCGCCGTTACAGCCGGAATAATCCTTCATCATTTCACGCGGTAACTGGATATCGGCCCCCTCATCGTGCCACTGCTTCGAAGTCCTCGTAGAAGCAGTGGCTTCATCTTGCAAACGCCCAAACAGCACTGCTTGGCCGAGGACGGGCAAGCAGTGGCACAAGAACTAAAAAGCACACGGATTTGACCAAGCCTCAATCATGCCTTATCCTGACAGATCGAAATCTGCTGATGTTCGCCGGGGAACAACCCGGCTGACCGTCTGACTTTGGAGTGTAAATCGATGAGCCGAAGATTATTGGGTGGAATTCTTTCCGGACTTCTGTTGTGCCTCAGCACCAATGCCTGGTGCAACGATGACGCCGACATTGTCAAGCTTTGGACCGTCCCTGAAAAACTGGTCCTTTCTGATATTCGAGATGCCCGTAGTTTGCTTGTCTTCGGCGAAACCTCTGCCGGCAAGACAATCGATTTGTCAGATGCAGCGACCCGAGTCGCTACCGGAACCTGTGTTCGCATCGATCAGGACGGCTATGTTGAACCTTTGTCTGAAGGAAATGGTGAGGTCATCGTTTCTGCAGGTGGGAAATCAGCAAAGGTGTCAGTCGAAGTAAAAAATCTTCCTAAAAAGGAAGTTGATTTCGTCCGCGACGTCGAACCATTCATGGCGAAGATCGGTTGCAATGCCGGTACGTGCCACGGTGCTCAGCAAGGTCGCAAAGGTTTCAAACTCAGCCTGCGAGGCTACGACCCGCTCTACGACTATCGTGCTCTGGTCGACGATGTCTCAGGCAGACGCTTTAATCGAGCCAAGCCGAGCGACAGCCTGATGCTGCTGAAGCCAACCCAGGGGGTCCCTCACGAAGGAGGCTTCTTGTTCGACGAAGATTCACGAGCTTACAAGGTGATCGAGCAGTGGATCGCAGAAGGCTGCAAATTCAGCGAGGCAACCCGACCGACGCGTCTTGAGCTTCTGCCAAACAGTCCCGTGCTGGAAAAGTCGGGGCAGACACAGCAGATGCAGGTCATTGCTTACTTTGACGATGGAACTTCGCGCGATGTGACGCGTGATGCGGTGTTTGAAGTCAGCAACTTCGAAGTCGCCACAGTTTCGGCGAAAGGCCAGGTCAAAGCGGTGCGACGTGGCGAAACCCCAGTGCTAGTTCGCTACGAAGGGGCTTATGCCTCCAATACCGCGATCGTACTGGGAACGCGTGACGGATTCGTCTGGCAAGACTCACCCGAGTTCAACTTCATCGATACGCACGTCAACAACAAGTTGAAGCGACTGAAAATTCAGCCTGCCGAGCTTTGTTCTGACGCTGACTTCCTGCGTCGAGTTTCACTCGATCTGACAGGACTCCCGTCAACCGGTCAGCAAACCAGAACCTTCTTAAACGATCCACGCGACTCGCGAACCAAGCGAGCCGCCAAGATCGATGAACTGCTCGATTCGCCGAATTACGTGGATCACTGGACGCTCAAATGGAGCGACCTGTTGCTGTCGAATCGAAAGTTCATCAATGAACAGGGTGTCTGGGCATTCCGCAACTGGATTCGCCAGGGAATCGCAACGAATAAGCCTTACAACGAATTCGTCTTCGATCTCATGACCGCCAGCGGTAGCACTCTCGAAAATCCACCGGCGAACTACTACCGTATCGCTCGCGAACCTCGCGAAGTGATGGAGAACATGACGCAGGTTTTCGTTGGCACTCGATTCGTCTGTGCCCAATGCCATGATCATCCATTCGAAAAGTGGACCCAGACGCAGTACTACCAGTTGTCGGCCTTCTTCGGCGGCGTCGGACGTAAAGGTGGTAAACGAGCGGAAGAAGAAGTGATCTATGACATGCGAACACCAGCCAAGGTGACTCATGTCGGTACAGGCCAGCCTGTTTCAGCAATTTTTCCATTCGCGTTGGATGGCGTCGATCTTTCGTCCGATGTTCCTCGAATCAAATTGGCCACATGGCTGACGGCTCCAGAGAACCCGTACTTCGCCAAGAGCCTCACGAACCGTTACTGGAGCTACTTAAACGGCAAGGGGATCATTGATCCGGTGGATGACATTCGTCTCAGTAATCCACCAACAAATCCTCAATTGCTTGACGCACTCACCAGCGACTTCATCGCTCACAACTTTGACCTTAAGCACTTGCTGCGAACGATCACCAATTCGCATACTTACCAGCGAACATTTGTCACCACGAAGTGGAACGAAGACGACGACGCGAATTATTCGCACGCAACTCCACGTCGCCTGGCGGCCGAACAACTGTTCGATGCGATCATGACGGCAACTGGTGCTCCGACAAATCTGCCGGGAGTTCCTGGCGGTTTTCATGCATCTCAATTGCCCGATTCGTCGCAAACTGTCAGTTTCCTGGATATGTTCGGCCGAGCACCACGCGAATCGCCCTGTGAATGCGAACGCTCGTCGGAAGTGAGTCTGGCCCAGACGTTAACTCTCATCACCGGACCCACCATTTCCGATGCCATCGTTCATCCGCAAGGGCTTATCGCGAAGCTGACCGCAGCCAAGGCAGAACCAAAGCAGATCGTCGAAGAGATCTATCTGTCGGTGTTTAATCGCCTTCCTACGGATGCCGAACAGCAGCAGGGAGAAAAGTATGTCACTGCGAATGGCTCTTCGGACGGTGCTCAGGATCTGATGTGGGCCTTGATCAACAGTCCGGCATTCCTGTTCAACCGCTGATTGAAAACGTAATGAACGGTCTCTTGAATCGACGTGACATCCTGAAATTCACTGCCTTGCTGCCGGTCGTGTCGGCAATCGGCCTGCCATCGGATCGGGCTGTGGCTGGGTTCGGCAAGATCAAGCGGGTACCTGGTGCTCGTTTGAAGCTGGCGGTGAATGCCTTTTCATTTCTCGAATTGCTACTCGAGAACGCTAAGGACGCTAGCAAAGGGATTGATCTTTTCGGCGTATGCGACTTTTGTGCGATGCACGGCTGCGATGGCGTCGACCTCACTGGCTATTTTTTTCCTGGTTATCCGCAAGCGCCCGACGACAATTACCTTTTCAAACTCAAACGTCATGCCTTCGACAGCGGGCTCGCCATTACTGGCACAGGAGTCCGCAACGATTTCACTGCTGCGGACAAAGGGGTGAGGGCCGAAGGGATACAACGGATCAAGACTTGGATTGAAGTCGCTGCGAAACTCGGTGCACCGGTCGTTCGTGCGTTTGCTGATTCCCAGCAACCGTACAAGAACTGGCACGAGGCAGCGGGCAACGCCGAACGTCAAACCGTCGAATCATGGATGGCGGACGCACTCAACGAATGTGCCGAGCACGGACAAAAATTCGGGGTCATCGTCGCCGTACAGAATCACGGCGATTTCATCAATACGGGCGAGCAACATCTCAGTCTACTGAAAAAAGTCGACCATGAGTGGTGTGCGGCCCTGGTCGACACCGGCAAGTATCTCACCGACGATCCCTATGCCGATATCGCGCTCATGGCTCCCTACGCCGTGAACTGGCAGATCAAGGAGACACTGGCAAGCAAGGTCGATTCTCCTCGCACCGACATGAAGAGGTTATTAGGAATCATCAAAACGTCCGGCTATTGCGGATTTCTGCCAATTGAGACTCTTTCAATGAAGCGAAAAAACTATGATCCGTTGCTGGAAGTTCCAAAAATGATTGCAGAACTCCGCGAGGCAATCGGCAAGTAAATGAGTTCCCATCCGATTTCGCGATCAGTAAAACACCCTCAAAACGACACTTCCATGTGATGGTGATTGCGGAATTTTAAAGTAACCTTCGTTAACCGAGTCTGCGTGGAAATCATCGTTAATCACATTCCATCGCTTTCGAATTCCAGCAAACAACACTTCGATTTTTATTGGGAGTCTTGATTGTCCACTGATACGGAACCCCTGTCGAAAGCACTCACCGTCAGCCAGCTTACGGCGAAGTTGAAGGGGGTGATGGAAAGTTCGTTTCGCTTCGTCTGGGTCAGTGGTGAAATCTCGAACTGTAAACAGGCGAGTTCCGGCCACGTCTATTTCACTTTGAAAGACGAAGACGCACAGTTGGCCGCGATTGTCTGGCGCGGCACCGCACAGAAACTCCGTTTTCAACTCAAGGACGGATTGAAAGTTCTCGCAGCGGGACCGATCCAGCTTTATGAGACGCGAGGCCAATACCAACTGATTGCCGAACAGTTGGAACCTCAGGGAATCGGAGCACTCGAACTAGCGTTTCGGCAGTTACAGCGAAAACTGGAAGCCGAAGGACTGTTTGACCCTGATCGAAAGCGTCCCTGGCCCGTATTCCCGAAAAGGATTGCACTCATTACAAGCCCGACCGGGGCAGCGGTTCGAGACATTCTTCAAGTCATCTCACGACGCTGGCCGCGTGCCAACGTGATCATTGTCCCAGTTCCGGTCCAAGGAGCAGAAGCCGCGCCCCAAATTGCGAATGCACTTCGAACCGTCCATTTGATTCCCGGTGTCGATGTCGTGATCTGTGGTCGGGGCGGCGGGAGTCTGGAAGACTTGTGGGCGTTTAACGAAGAACTGGTCGCACGAGCCATCTTCGACTGCCAGGTTCCCGTGATCAGTGCTGTCGGTCATGAAATCGATGTTACCATTGCCGATCTTGTCGCAGACAAACGAGCACTCACTCCCAGCGAGGCGGCTGAACTCGTCGTTCCGCTCGAATCGGACGTCCGACTTTTGCTGGAACGAGTCCGACAACGATTAACGACCGCATTGCAGTATCAGGCACAAAGAGCACGCTTTCAGGTCGAGCGACTGGCAGAGCATCCGCGACTGGCTCGCCCACTCGATCGAATTCACGAACTACAATCGGAAGTCGACGACCTCGACGAGAGAATGCGTCGAGCGATGCAGCGT
>JBAXBD010000450.1:0-5478 GCA_037142165.1 Schlesneria sp.
CTGAAGATCCAGTAACGCGGCACGTACTCGAAAAGACTCGTTGTTGGGGTCTCGCGCCAGCTCTTGATCGACATTTCGCCGAACTTCTTCCAGTCTCGGCAGCAGCATCACCGCCTGTCGACTCGCCGCAATCCAACCTCGTTCAGTCTCCACCAATCCTCCAAGCGGAGGTTCACTTGATGACGATTCCGACAACACCCTTCCATCATTGGCATCAAGTAACGTGGCCCCTCCAAAACGATCTGGGACCACAAGAACTGAACCGACAAGCACAGCCGGGCCACTGACTTCGGTGGTCACTGTGCGCCATCGTAATTGGCCAGAGTAAAGATCATGGGCACGAACCGCTTCACCTTCGACGATCACGACCATGTCGTCAGCAAATCCCGCGACGAATAAACCTCCGTCACGAGGAACTTTCCATAGCGGATTGCCGTCAGGCAATTGAATCGCATGCAACTGTTCTGACTCAGGTGAAGTAAAGATAAAAACGGCATCGCCTGCCTGGTCAACGGCTTGCGTTTTTTGCTTACGATTCAATTCTCGATCAGGCAAATGAACAACGTCCGCAAAGGGTTCACGCCATGATTCCCACCAAGGTTCGTGATGAAGCGAACTTCCGGTTTGACCCGGAAGTCGTACAAGATCGGATGCTGATACCGTCATCGCCGGATACCGATATCCCCAGACCATTGTCCGCAGTAATGGGTCAATCGCGGCAACGACACCGGCACTGGTCGAGCACAACAATAAACCATCGGCCCATACGATTGGGCAGGCGATACGAGATCGTTGCAGGTCCTCTTCGAGCGGAAGAGGTGCGGTTCCGAGACTCATCGTCCAAACAATAGTCCCCTGCTCAGGCTCGAGTACCAGAAGCTGTAATTCCGTGTCATGCTGCACGACGACATACAATTGCCCATCCATGACCAAGGGGCATCCGAGAAAAAACACGCCCGAAAAGACGCCTCCAGATTCAACAGGAGCTTCACCGACTTCCCATTCCATTAGCCCTGTTTCGGTACGGTAGCAACAAAGCTTGTTGTACCTCGGCCCCGTTCGAAGGCGGTCGCGTGGGGATTCACGGTCGATTCGGAACTCGCCTGATCGATCTGGTTCCTGGACTGCAAACAAGCGAGACCCGTCGGTCGACATTCGACCGAAGATCGAATCAGCCTGTGTCCGCCGCTGAGCCCATTCTGCGACGACAGTTTGGAACGCTTTATTCTCGAAACCCCGCTTTCCAGCCTGTTGGAATTCAGTATTTGCAATTCCCCATTGAGGATGACCAGCGTTCAAATCGAATGCTTTGATTTCGTCTAACGTCCGAACAATCACCTGCTGACCGACAACCATCGGCCGAATCAACGGAATGGGACTAATTCCCTGGTCTCTTTGTTTCTGTTCGAGAGTATCGAGATTCGTTCGTTGCGCGAGGGAAAATTCCTGTTTCCAGGTTGGCAGCAGAACCGGCCGGTTTCGTCGCCATTCGTTAACGTTGAAAGGTGAATTTGTTTGCTTGTCATCAACGAATGTCTTGCTGTTGGGATGTTCGTTGAGCCATTCACCCAAGCTCTGCGAACGTCCAGCGAATGCGACCTTCCGATTCGGATCCATGCCTGAAAGCTGACGTCTCGCAGTTACGGGCTCACGCAAGAGCTTCTCGCCATGATGGGACTCTGCACTTGCGATAAGCGCCATCGCGCGCTGTTGCTCGGTCGCTTTGGGGTGCTTCGCAACCTTCGAAAAGGCGGCGGCTGCCTGAAAACGTCTGCCGTGGTCGCGTTCGTAACAAGCGATCCACCACCATGCATCAGTCGCCAACGTCGTGTCTGAAAACCGGCAAAGGAAGCCCCCGACCTCAGCAACTCCGGCAATCCTTGCCTGTTCCCATGCGATTTTGGCAGAAATCCGACGTTGCTCGTCGAATCGCTGGCGTATTTCCAGAGGCATCTGTTTCAGCAGCCTCCAGACTTCTTCGTGGGTAGATACTTCCGTTGAGTTGCTTGTTGGAAAAAACGAATTCGGATCGATCAACACCTGATCGATCAGCGGAAGTACTCCGAGAAATTCCTTCCGCTCAATAGACTGACGGATGATTTCCAGGCACTGGATTACGGATTGGTCGTGAACGAGCTTGAGGGAACTTAGCCGACCCGGCTTTTCGGTTGCGCCGATGGGGTCAATTGGAGCTGGTCGATTAGCGTTTCCAACCCCCTTCGTGGGAGGATCGGCCCGAAGAGGGATTAAAAAGCAGAAGACGATCGCCGCCGCCATTGCGATTTGCCGAATCATAGTCGATCCATATGAGTCGCCGTTCACAACTCGCTCCTGAATAGCACTTTATGATTCTCCCGGCACTGTCGATCTTCCGCAACTGCATCAGGGGAAATTTTGCCCTTGTTTCGGATCGCCGTAGACCACGGGGGACCGACTTTCTGAAATCGTTTCAATTCCAGTCTGGACGGATAGCGTGCTTTCTTCTGTAATACCCTTAATCCGTTCTGAAGTGTTGCTCACACAAATTTTGCGTTGTTATTGGCAGGGATGCGGAATCCGTGAAGACATGGAGTCGACTGGGATTACTTGTTTGGCCGTACCGGAGAAAGCTGTTTCTCTCGGCTTCTTTCGGCGTGATCGCCGCATTTCTCTGGAGCTTTGAATTACTGTTGACGTTCCCGATCACAATCATGTTCGGAGAACATCACACGCTCGCAGCCTATTCTCACCACGAAATGGTGAAGACGAGTCAAGCAATTGAATCTCGAAATGACAGACTCGCTCAGCTGGATGAACAACTTCGTCTGCTTCCAGAAAATGGCGAGCGCCGTCGGGCGTCTGAGCGGGTTGAGGTGATTGAAGATCAACAGCGACTTCGGATGGAGGTCGATGTTTATACTTCAAAACTTTGGATGCTCAGTTGGTTTGAGTCCAAGATCATTCGCAATCTACCCACCGACCAGTTTCAGATGTTTGCGCTTCTATTCGCTTTTATTTTGTTGGTGACATTTGCCAAAGGCATGTCCGGCTACTGCCAGGATGTACTGGCAGGAAGTGTTGCTGAATCGGTCGTCATCGACCTTCGTCAGCGATTGTTCCGAAGCGCATTGCGCCTTGATCCGCAAACATTGTCGCTTGAGGGAACTTCGGTCTGGTTAACCGATTTTACATACTCTCTGCAAAACCTGGCGAACGCGATGACTGAACTTGGGGGGCGCGTTGTGCGCGAACCATTAAAAGCGATTGCGTGTCTTGCTGCTTTGCTTTACTTCAATTGGAAGCTGACTCTGGTGTTCCTGTTGTTCATGCCGGTACTCGGCGGACTGTTTCATTGGTTGGGGCTTCGATTGAAACGGGCTGCTAATCGAACGGTCGACAGCATGGGGCGAATCTACAAAAGGCTTGAAGAAACTTTTCATAATGTGAAAGCGGTCATTGCATTTGATCGAGCGGGTCGACACCGACGAGAATTTCATCGAGAAAACAAAAACTTCTATCAGCAAGCGATGAAGCTGGTACAGATCGACGCCATGAGCGGACCGACGTCAGAATTGCTGGGGATGTTCGCCGCAAGTGCCGTCCTGTTGCCCGCCGCATTCCTGGTACTACGTAGCCAAACCACGATTTGGGGGATTCCACTTGCCCCTTCACCACCGACTTTTCCCGATCTGGCTCTTTTCTATGTCCTGCTGGCAGGCGTACTTGAGCCGGTTCGAAAATTTTCGAAATTCTATAATACGATTCGTCAATCCACCGCAATTGCCGAAAGATTGTTTGCACGCATGGACACCGTCTCTTTGACCGCCCCACCGACTGCGGCACAATTCATGCCCGTTCTTAGTCAGTCAATCGAATTTCGCGACGTCACATTTCAGTATGCGAAGCAGGCAAACGATATCACAGAACGAGCTTTCGTATTGAACGGCCTTGACCTGACGATCAACGCGGGGGAAACCGTTGCCGTGGTTGGGCCAAACGGCTCGGGCAAATCGACCTTGGTCAACTTGTTGCCACGATTCTACGATCCGGATAGTGGGGACCTTTTTTTCGATGGTATCAATCTGAAAGACGCCAGATTGCGCGATATTCGGGAACAGATCGCACTTGTTCCCCAAGAAACGTTTCTCTTCGATGACACCATCATCGAAAATATTCGGTATGGCCGACCCGGCGCATCTGAGGTAGAAGTCCACGACGCCGCGCTGAGGGCACACGTTCTCATGTTTACCGACGCCATGCCGTTGGGGTTACTGACTCCAGTGGGTGAGCACGGCAAACAATTGTCAGGCGGACAACGACAGCGAATTGCGCTTGCTCGCGCAATTTTAAGAGACCCGCGACTGTTAATCCTCGATGAACCGACATCCGCCGTGGATGCTCAGAGCGAGCAATTAATTCACGCGTCGCTACGAGACTATGTGAAAGGCCGAACCACAATTCTGATTACGCACTGCCTGACGCCAACACTGCTTGAATTCCTCGACCGAATTGTTGTCATTGACCGCGGTCGTGTCGTCGCAACGGGTTGTCATCCAGAATTGCTGGCAACGTGTCCGGTCTACCAGCGGCTATGGGATGCTCAAACGCAACGGGCAGCCGCTTGATCAAAATATGAATCGCTCACACTGAGAGTCCGATTATAGAGGCTGTGATCAAAATACTGATCCGGAAAGACGGATTCTGCCGAAACCGACCATCGACGAACTTATTTTTGTTGAAGTCTGTTGAAGAGATTTTTTGGATCTGATTGTGTTGGTAAAATGGGTGAACTGGCGAACTGGTCTTGTGATCGGCGCAATCGCAATTTGGGCGATGACGCAGATCCCCGGTTTTGGCACGCCTGAAGTTCATAATTCTAATACCCCATTCAACTTCGTACTGGTTGACCCACGCCCTTCAGTCGATGACTGGCCTTGGTGGCAGGGGACCGATCATCGGAATGTTGCAAACACGACAAATTTCCCAACCCAATGGTCACCGAGCGACCATGAGGGTTGGCATGTTCCGCTTCCTGGTTATGGGAATGCGTCTCCATGCCTATGGGGCAACCAGCTGTTTTTGCCCGCACTCGAAACCGATCATCAGCGATTGGCATTGATCTGCCTGCAACGTGACACGGGAAGAATCGCATGGCGAACCATGTTACACCAAGGGCCTTCTTCAAGATTAGCAGAAAAGGGGGCAAACGGTTTGTCATCTCCTGCCTGCGATGGACAGAATGTTTTTACGGTTTCCAACGACCAGGGAAAGCTTTGGATTACTGCTGTCGAAATGACGGGCCGAGTTGCCTGGCAACGAGAAGTCGGACCGTATTTTTCCAATGAAGCCTATCAGTCTTCACCAGTGCTTTTTAAGTCGCTCGTCATCGTTAATGCAGATCAATCCAACGGCAGTTTCCTCGCAGCCGTCCATCGCCAGACGGGTGAGATCATTTGGCGAATCAAACGACCCAACGGCACTACCTTTGGTACGCCGATC
>JBAXBD010000451.1:0-5465 GCA_037142165.1 Schlesneria sp.
AATCAATATCGCGCCGGGGACAAAGGAATATGTGATCGAAGACTCGTTTGAGTTACCTGTTGATGTGGAAGCATTCGGCGTCGGCGCTCATGCACATTACCTTGGCAAGTCCATGAAATTAACGGCGACGTTGCCTGATGGGCAGACGCAAACACTTCTGTCGATACCTGACTGGGACTTCGCGTGGCAAGAACAGTATCGGTTTGCGAACTATGTCAAGCTGCCGAAAGGAACTCGGCTGCACTCGCGAATCGAATACGACAATTCGGCGGACAACCCCCGCAACCCGAGCCATCCACCGGCCCGGGTCCGTTTTGGGGAAGAATCGACGAATGAAATGGGGAGCATCACACTGCAGGTGGTGGCCGCAGACGAATCACAAATGCCAAAATTGATTGAGAGCTATCAGGCCCATTTCCGTCAGTCGGTGATAAAAACACCGCTGCTAAAAATGTTGCAGGGAGGCTTGAAGTCGAATTGACTGAGGCTGGCGTGGTAAAACGGCATGACGAGTGCTGTGTATTCCTGATGCACCCTGTGGGCGGAGTAATGATCGAAACTTGGGTTAGCTCGGTTTTGGACTTCTTAGGGGCCTGAAACTTGGCTCATTGATGCATGTTTCAGGATTTCTTCCAAAGCAGCCGTCATCGCTCTGAGGTTGTCAGTTTTTGTCGCTCAAAAACGGCAAGTTACAAGACGTAGCGGCGGCTTCCAGCCGCCGAGAGAATTTCAACACCGAACGACGGCGGCTGGAAGCCTCCGCTACAAAAACTGAAAGCCTCGGAGCGATGATGGCTACTTTGTTAGAATGCAAAGCCTCATTGCAGTCTTCGACAAAGCCGTGTCTTCATGGTTCGATAACGCATCCGAAGAGCACGGCCTTACCGAAGACGGTAAAACCGTGGCACCCATTTTCGTGGCGTTCTGTTCCAAAAGCAGATCGCCTGCGGCAGACTCAATATGCCGACTTCTGGTCGCTTCATCCAAACGGACCCAAGCCCTATTTCAGAACATTATCTGCCAGCCATTCTTCCAGGCGAGAAGGCCAGCGAGCGGCAGCACCTTTGTTCGAATTGCGGACGCCGAAACCGTGTCCGGCGGCGGAATAGATATGCAGTTCGGCCGGGACACCCGCTTCTTTGAACTTCAAATAGGCTTCGGCCATCCCATGGGAAATATCCTTGCGGTCTCCGTAGCCGCAGACAATAAACGCTTGAGGCATTCCCTTGGTGACGGCGATCCGGTCGGACTTGCCAGGATAAATCAGACACTGAAAATCAGGCCTGCCATTTTCCTTATCGACAGCGTCCGCTGCGGAAGGATCTCCCAAACCTTCCTGCATCGCGGCGAGAAACGCGAGTTCCCCACCTGCTGAAAAACCAAGTGCCCCGACTCGCTTGGGATTCACGTGCCATTCCTTTGCCAGGTTGCGAACCAGCCGAATCGCACGCTGCATGTCTGCAACCGCATGTCCCTCAAGCGTGTAAGAAGATTCTTTCTCACGACAAAGTCGATACTTCAGAATGAAGGCAGCCACCCCATGTTCAGCCAGCCATTTGGCCAGATTATGACCTTCATGATCCATACAAAGTTTACTGTGTCCACCACCAGGAGCAATCACGATTGCCACTCCATTCGCCTTGTCCGCTTCCGGCAAGTACGGGGTTAATGATGGCTTGTGGACCGACGTAATATTTCGCTCGCCCGAGCCGGTCGTCTCAACAACCTCTTCCGCCGTCTTTCCTTCGGAACCCGGTGCACCATTCGGCCAGAGCAGAACCGATTGCGGCTCGGCGGCGACCAGCGTTTGAGCGAAGACTATGGTCAAGCAGGCAGTAAAAAGTCGTAACATCAAATTAATCTCCGAAGCGGTTTGAATCAGGATTGCGTTCGCGGCCCACCACCAACAACGCAGAAATTGAAAATGCAAAACTTTTGATCAAAAGGCAACGAAGGGAACAAAGAAGTCTCTGTCGTGCGAAGGTTCTCCTGACTGTGCGCCGGCAAGACAGAAAGTCACCGCTCAAGATTTTTAACCACGAATCCGACGAATCGCTCGAAGAAGAATCATCAGAAATTAAAAACCTTTTTGATGTTTCTAATGAGTGAAGATTAGTGCCTCATGCAAACAGCTTGTGAACGACATTCCCTTCGACGTCTGTCAGCCGGAAATCCCGACCGGCGTAACGATACGTCAGGCGTTCATGATCAAGGCCAAGAAGATGCAGGATCGAGGCGTGCAGGTCGTGGATATGGACTTTATCCTCGGCGGCGTAGAAACCGTAATCGTCAGTCGTGCCGTAACGGAAACCGGGTTTCACGCCACCTCCGGCCAGCCACATCGTAAACCCTTCGGGATTGTGATCCCGTCCGTTGGTTCCTTCGACGGTCGGGGTTCTGCCGAACTCACCTCCCCACCAGACCAAAGTATCTTCCAACAGGCCACGTGCTTTCAGGTCGCGTAGCAGGCCGGCGATCGGTTTATCGACTTCACGGGCATTCTTCTCGTGTCCATTCTTCAGGTCGGAATGTTGATCCCATTGCACCTTGCTGTCACTGTGCGTGACCTGAATAAATCGAACACCCCGTTCGGCGAAACGACGAGCCATCAGACACATCCGGCCGAAGTTGGCATTGATCGGGTCATCCATCCCGTAGAGCTGTCTCGTGGCGGCAGATTCGTCCGAAAGATCCTCAACCAGTGGCATTGCCGTCTGCATGCGAAAGGCGAGTTCGAACGAATTGATCCGTGCTTCCAGTGACGGATCGGGACCGCTGGCCGCCTGATGTTCCCGGTTCATCGCTTTCAGGCGTTCGAGTTCCAGTCGCTGCACGGCTTTGGGGAGGTTGGAATTGCTGATGTAACGGATCTTCGCCTGATCCGAGGGGACGCTTGCATTACCAATTGGAGTCCCTTGATACGCCGCAGGGAGGAATGCTGAGCCCCAGTTGTTGATTCCCCCATGCGCCAGCGTAGGGCAGATCGTGACGAACGCGGGAAGATTGGCGTTATCGGTTCCCAGTCCGTAGCTGACCCATGACCCGATACTCGGCCGCACGAAGCTGTCGCTGCCGGTGTGTAGCTTGAGGACCGCTCCGCCATGCGCGGGATTGGTTCCATGTACCGAATGCACAAAACAGATGTCGTCCACACAACGGGCCAGATGTGGAAACAGTTCGCTGACATACGCACCGCTTGCACCATGCTGCTGAAATTTCCAGGGGGATTTCAGCAGATTGCCGGTCGGAGCGAACTGAACCCGCGGCTTGGCGAATGGAAGCGGTTTTCCGTCGTCTCGATCAAGTAGCGGTTTCGGGTCGAATGTGTCGAGGTGTGATGGTCCACCCTTCATGAACAGGAAGATAACTCGCTTGGCCCTGGCAACAAGTTGCGGCAGCTTGGGGTCAAGTGGATCAATTCTCGCGGAATCTGCTCGGGATTCGTCGGCCAGCATCGATGCCAACGCCAATGAACCAAATCCGACGGCCGACCGCTGCAGCAGTTTCCGACGTGAGAAGGGAGTTGGCAAGTTGATGTTTTCGCCAGGTATCATGTGTTCGCCTCAACTCACTTCACGTAGATAAATTCGTTGGAACTGACGATCACATGACACAAGCTGTTCCAGGATAGTATTCGTTGCTGTTCGGGCGAGGCAGACGTCGTTACGAACGCTTGCGCAACTTCGTTCAGGAACTTCTTGGATTCGTCGACCTCGTCAGTCGTTGGTTTACGTCCATACGCTCGCAAGTAGGCTCGTTCAATTCGTTCATCGTCAGTCCAATGTTCGTCGCTGAAAAGCGACTTGGCAAAATTGGCACTGCATTGCTCGACGAATTCACTGTTCATCATCATCAGCGCCTGCGGCGCGATCGTCGTGGTCGGGCGGTCTCCATTGGGAACGGCGGCATCGGGATAGTCGAGTAACTGAAATACGTCGTAGACGTTGTTTCGCACGACGGGAAGATAGATTGACCGCCGATTCGAACGATAGTCGGTTAAGTCTTTTGATGTATGGTCAAAAAAGTAAGCTCTGTTCTTGACGGTCAGCAAGGATTGACCGATTGTCCGATCAAGCCCGTCACCGACGGCAATCAACGAATCGCGAATGGCTTCCGCTTCCAGTCGATGCAGTTCCGCTCGACCAAACAGTCGATTTTCGGGATCGGTTTCCATCTGGTTCGAGGGGGCTTTGCCCAGGTCGCTGTCGAGTTGGTAAGTACTCGATTGCATGAGTTGGCGATGCAGTCCTTTGATCGACCAGCCCCGTTGCATGAAATTTCGTGCGAGACTGTCGAGCATTTCCGGATGAGTTGGCTGTTCACCCAGCAAACCAAAATTGTCGATAGAACGAACGAGTCCTTTACCGAAATGCCACCGCCAGACTCGATTCACAAACACTCGACTTGTGAGGGGATGATTCGGATCGGTCAGCCAGCGAGCCAGTTCGATCCGACCGCTTTGGCGCGCATCGAATTTCGGCTCCGATTGACGGGCCAACACATGGGGGACTCGACGTGGTACGACATCACCCAGCTTTAATGGATTACCTCGAACGTGAATGGCGACATCGACCACCGCATCTTCTGTGGCACCCATGGCCGAAGGCATATCGGGTGCAGTTCGTTCCAGTTGAGCCATTTCGTCACGAAGGCGTTTGAGTTGCGTCTTTATGTCGTCCGGGTACTTGGGCTCCAATTGAGCTGAGGTCGCTGGGGCATCGCTCGCTGCCAATGTCAATTTCACCGCTGCGTCGCCCTTTTCAACCACTCCCTTGATGACATCTTTCAACTGAGCCACCTGTGAGTCGTAACTCGCTTTACGCGACTGAGCCTCAACCGACGGCAGCGGGTTTTCGTACCAACGGGCCACCTTCTTGAAGTGCTCCATCGTCCGAGTGCTTTTAAAAATTCCCGCCAGCCCATAGTAGTCCGCCGTATCAATCGGATCGAACTTGTGGTCATGGCAACGAGCACATCCCAGTGTCAGACCGAGCATCGCCCGGCCAACGGTATCGATCTGTTCGTCGATGATGTCCATCTGCATTTTGGTTTCATCAACCTCAGCCAGGACTTTGGGTCCGATCGCGAGAAAGCCTGTGGCAATCAGGTGCCGACTGCGAGTCTCATCATTGCTGGCCGACAACAGATCGCCAGCAAGTTGTTCGGTGAGAAATTTGTCATAGGGAACATCCTGATTGAGCGACGAGACGACATAGTCTCGATACCGCCAGGCATTTCCATGCGCGACGTTTTCATCCAGACCATTCGAATCGGCGTACCGCGCGACGTCGAGCCAATGCCGACCCCAGCGTTCACCGTAACTCGGCGAAGCCAGTAACCGATCGATCAGCCTGGCATACGAATCTGGCCGGTCATCGACGAGGAATTCGACGATCTCGTCGGGTGTCGGAGGCAAGCCTGTTAAATCGAACGTCGCACGGCGAATCAGTGATCGTGGACTGGCC
>JBAXBD010000452.1:0-5453 GCA_037142165.1 Schlesneria sp.
GAACGGTGCAGTGACCGATCCCAAGGGGCAACAGCACGGAGTTAGGTTTATTGGTTCCGACGGCTGGATCTGGGTTTCGCGAGGGGTGCTCGAAGCGAGCAATCCAGAGTTGCTTGTCGCACCACTCCCATCGACCGCCGAGCGTCTGTACGTCAGCGACGATCACATGGGCAATTTCTTCAGTTGCGTCCAATCGCGGAAGCCGACGATCTGCGAGCCCGAGATCGGCCACCGGTCAGCCTCGATCTGTCACCTCGGAACGATCGCCATTCGAACCGGGAAAGACCTGAAATGGGACCCTGTCAAGGAAGAGTTCATCGGAGACACCGAGGCAAACTCATTCCTCGCAAGAGAAATGCGCAAGCCGTGGGCTCTCGATAGCGTTTAATGCCCGGAATAAAGCGAAAAACGCCAGCAATTTCCTCGGTTGGGTATCACGTTATTGAATCATCGTGTTGAAGCGATGCTCACTCGCTGATTCGTCTTTGCGCAATTGCCTGGTTCGCCTATTCTCAATCGGCAATTGCTGCCGATCCTCGTTGGTTTCTGACCTGAGTTTCGGCGACGGAATGAATTATTGATGTGGTGATCAGGGCGAATCATGCCAAGGATGGCGGTTTCGATGGGATGGATCTGCATGGCCATCGCCTTAATGGCGAGCCTGTGTGGCTGTCTATCCCGATCTCCCTATCAATCAATGACCAGCAGCAGTGTCTTGCCTGCTGACCGTTCGGCTTATTACAAGCCTCTTCCCCACGAAGCGCCTGGTTTGTCTGCCGTTCCGTCTCAGCCACCTGTGGTGGCGAATGTGAGTCCTTCCCCCGCAGCGGGAGGTTCGTCAGGCCTGACGCTTGTCAGTACCAGTCCTTCACCCGATGGTGGCAATTTTCCCGCTGTACCACGCAGCACGGCGGCGACACCCGATTTAGGTCACATCTACGGGCGGACAGTTCAGGCCGATGATCGGGATCGCAATCCGATCATTGTGATTCCCGGTGTCCTCGGGTCACGACTCGTTGATAACCAGACCGGACAAATCGTCTGGGGGGAATTCGGTGGCGACAGTATCAACCCGGCTTCGTCGGGAGGTGCTCGTCTGATCGCGTTGCCGATGAACGAAGCCAAGCCGCTGGTGGCCTTAACCGATTACGTCAGACCTGCCGGAACCCTGGACGCTCTGGAAATTCGTGTTTTGGGAATACCGTTTCAAATTAATGCCTATCGAGATCTGCTGACGACCCTTGGTGTCGGTGGTTATCGAGATGAAAAAACGAATCTTGCAAACATTAACTACGGCGACCAGAGCTACAGCTCGTTTCAGTTTGACTACGACTGGCGGCGAGACAACGTTGAAAACGCTCGGCGTTTGCACGCCTTCATTCTGGAAAAAAAGAGGTATGTCGAAGTCGAACGACGCGAACGACACGGCAAGGATTTTGAGCCAGTTCGCTTTGATATTGTCGCTCATTCAATGGGTGGGCTTGTCGCTCGTTATTACCTCGAATATGGCAACGCCGATTTGCCGAACGATGGATCAACCCCGCCGGTGACGTGGGCCGGTGCTGAGCATGTGGCTCGGCTCGTCGTGATCGCCACACCGAATGCAGGGGCGCTCGACGCCGTAACGAATCTGGTGCAGGGTGAAACGCTATCTCGATTCCTGCCAAAGTATGAATCGGCAATCCTCGGCACCATGCCGTCGCTTTACCAATTGTTGCCGCGATCTCGTCACAGGCCTGTGATCACCGATGGGGACCATCGGACTGTGGACATCATGGATCCCAAGGTCTGGCAGAAATTCCGTTGGGGACTGATGGATCCTCGCCAGCAGGTTGTTTTAAGAGACTTGTTGCCGAATGTTGGCGACCCGAATGTGCGGCAGAGAATCGCGTTTGACCATCTCTCCAAGTGCCTGAACCGGGCAAAGTCATTCCATGCAGCTCTCGACGTTCCAGCGAAACCTCCCGCTGGTACGACGATCCACCTGATTGCCGGAGACGCTCATCCGACGACGACCCAGCTTCGGGTCGACAATCGGGGTGGCCTGACCGTCGCTGCCTGGCAGCCAGGAGATGGCAAGGTGAGTCGCCCCAGTGCTCTGATGGACGAACGCTATTCCGAAGGAGTCAAATGGACGCCACGACTGGTGACCCCAATCGCCTGGTCGAACGTGAATTTTCTGTTTGCAGACCATCTGGGGCTGACCAGCGATCCTGGATTCGCAGATAACATTCTGTTTCTGCTGCTGGAATCGCCGCATTAATTGCCGCTAAAAGGTCTGTTTTCGCTCCGGCATTTTCTGGTTATCCGCAGTTGCTTCGGACATCTTCCGGTTTGGTACTTGACACTAGGCGTCAAGTTTCGGACTTTCTTCCAATGTAGTCATCATCGACCCGCGTGATGAGCCTTATACGGACGACGATCAATCAACACTGAGCTTTGGCTCCGTTTGATTCGGTGAATTACCGAAACGACATGATCCTTCGGCAATGATTGGCTTGATCTCGAGACAGACTCTTCATGCTGAGCGATAATGGCTACTGTGGTCTGACGTGAATCCCTTATGGATTCATTTGGCATGCGTTGTCAGCGGCATTTTTCGTCGGGGCAAGTCGTCTTCATGAAGGGGACTGTCGGATGATGATCTTGATGCCGGTTCTAAAGATGGTTCACAATTCGGAGGATGCTACTTTGAATCGCTTGAATGCCGTTACCGTTTTGCCCGGCCGGTTCAGCCTGCATCGACTGATTCCCGTTGGTTTATTGGCATTGATGATGTCCACGCAGTTGGCCATTGCCGTTGAGGTCAACCTCAATGGTCACACTTTCACCTTGCCGGACGGGTTCGAGATCGAACTTGCTGCACGTTCGCCGCTGGTCGATCGTCCCATTACGGCTGACTTTGACGAACAGGGGCGGCTGTACGTGGCCGATTCCTCGGGGTCGAATGACAAGCCAAGCCAGCAAGTCATCGATCGAACTCATCGAATCGTTCGGCTGGAAGACACCGATGGTGACGGACTTTTCGACAAGAGTGTTGTTTTCGCCGATAAGATGATGTTTCCGGAAGGAACACTCTGGTACGACGGTTCGTTGTACGTGGCTGCTCCACCAAGCATCTGGAAATTGACCGACACCGATGGTGACGGCGTCGCCGATCAACGGTCGGAATGGTTTGAAGGAAAGACTCTGACCGGCTGCGCGAATGATCTGCATGGTCCGTACCTGGGATTGGACGGCTGGATTTACTGGTGCAAAGGGGCGTTTGCCGAACAGACGTACGAACAGGCACCCACAGTCGTTCGTACAAACGGAAAAATGCGATCACATGAACCAAGTCAACTCGTGACAAAAGCGTCCCATATTTTCCGTCGTCGGGCAGACGGAACAGGACTGATCGAAAACGTCATGACCGGCGGAATGGATAACCCGGTGGATGTTGTCTTTATGCCCGGTGGTGAGCGGATCTTTACCACAACGTTTCTGCAGAACCCGGGTGGTGGTCTGCGGGATGGTTTGATCCACGCCGTTTACGGAGGGGTCTACGGAAAGGTTCACAACGTCACCAACTTTTATCCGCGTACGGGCGACTTATTGCCTCCTCTGGCCCACATGGGGCCAGCCGCACCTTGCGGACTGACTCGTTACGAGTCCAACGTTTTCGGTGATGAGTATCGTGACAATCTGTTTGCCTGCCAGTTCAACATGTACAAGGTATCGCGTCATACGCTTGAGCGTGACGGTGCGACATTCAAATCCACCGATTCGGACTTCGTCGCTTCGAGTAACCTCGATTTTCATCCGACGGATGTCATGGAAGATGCGGATGGCAGACTTATCATTTGTGACACGGGTGGCTGGTATACGTTGTGTTGCCCAACGTCGCAGCTCACCAAGCCCGATATCCTGGGAGGAATTTATCGTGTCAGTCGAAAAGGTGCCGCAAAGGTAATCGATCCGCGCGGCCTGAAGCTTGACTGGTCCAAGCCGATCAACAGCGAACTCGTCACCAGACTTGGCGACAAGCGCCCCGCTGTCTCTTCGAGGGCCATGCAGGTATTGGCGAAGGGTGGTGTACCTGCACTGCAAGAATTGATCTCAGCAATCTATTCGCCTAAAGAAAAATTGCGTCGCAATGTCGTCTGGACGTTGACCAGAATAGATCATCCCAAGGCGCGGCTGGCGGTCCGTCAGGCAATTTCAGACCGTGACCAATCTGTTCGTCTCGCTGCGCTCAGTTCCTTGAGTCTCTGGAAAGACAAAGAGGCCCTATCCGCTTTAAACAAATGTCTTATCGACCCGTCCATTGCAATCCGACGAGCTGCTGTGGAAGCGCTGGGAAGAATTGACGTCGATTTGGACATCCCTCGCCTGCTTCAAGCGGTGGCAGATCCTGCGGCCGATCGCGTCCTACAACACTCGGTCACGTTTGCATTGATTGAAAATGCGATGCCGGTTGATTTGAGCATCCTTCCCAAAGCCACTTTGACGCCAATGATCGAGCGGGTGGCAATGATCGCAAACGATCAGATGAAGGGGGGCCACGTCGATCCTCAAAAGGTCGTCCCCTGGCTCTCATCGAAAGAACCACTGCTGCGCGAGACCGCTCAGTGGCTGGTGGGGCGACATGCGGAATGGGGCGACGCGCTGGCGGG
This sequence comes from Schlesneria sp., assembly GCA_037142165.1. Lineage (GTDB taxonomy): Bacteria > Planctomycetota > Planctomycetia > Planctomycetales > Planctomycetaceae > Schlesneria. Next base: position 4,656 of record JBAXBD010000452.1, read on the forward strand.
ATATCTGCACGAACGATTGGCGACCAACAATCTGAACGAACAGGACCGACAGGAACTCGTCCAGCAATTGGCTCAATTCGCCGGGAACCCTTCGATTCAAACATTGCTGGCAACTGGTAGCGGACCCGCTGCGAAAGCGACTTCAAGCGTCAGGCATATTTCTCTGGATGCCATGCGAGCATCAGGTCTGAAAGTGTTACCGCCTTCGTGGCTCGATTCCCTGAAACTGACGATCGCCGAGAGGGATTCGGTGTTGTCTCCGATTGCCATCACGACGCTCAGGTCATTCGCATTAAAAGGGGGCGACAGTGAATTGCAAGCCGCGTTACTTGAGATTGCCAAAAGTCATATGTTTGAAGACGGAGTTCGCGTTGAAGCCCTTGCCGCAATTCCCGATGTCGGAGTGCAACCAGCGGCCGAGCAACTTCGGTTACTCGCTGGCAACCTGGGTGAATCAGCCAGCGTCAGCACACGATCCGCAGCGGTCGATGCGCTGGTAAAATCAAAGCTTGAACCGGTTTCGCTGGCCATCGTTGTCGATTCGATTCCTCACGTTGGTCCGCTTGAATTGAACCGATTACTCGGAGCTTTCGAGCATTGTTCGGATGAAGCTGTGGGACTGAAACTGGTCGCCGCATTAAAGCAGTCGCCGGTTCTGACCAGCCTTCGAGTCGATGCCGTCAAAAGCCGATTGGCGAAATTTCCAGCCAGCGTGCAGACCGAAGCAGAGGGACTTTATGCAGCGATCAATGTTGAAGCGGGCCGACAACAGGAAAAGTTGAATGACCTCGTCGGCAG
>JBAXBD010000453.1:0-5449 GCA_037142165.1 Schlesneria sp.
CTTTTTTTGCTTCATCGTTGAAGACGAGTTTTAGTCCCGCGTGAATATAAGCAATATCTTCTAAATGCTGGCGGATAATGTCTGCATTGAAGGTTGTTTTGGAAAAGATTTCTTCGTCTGGCCGGAAAAAGATCGTGGTACCTCGGCCTCGAAACGGTTTCACCTGTTTGACTGGCGTGGTTGGTTTGCCTCGTTTGTATCGTTGTGACCATTCGTAGCCGTCACGATAGACCGTCGCGACCATTTCGCTTGAAAGTGCGTTCGTGACAGACGACCCCACACCGTGCAATCCACCGCTGCGTGCGTAGGCCTGACTGTTGAATTTGCCCCCGGCGTTGAGCGTCGTCAGAACGGTTTCAAGTGTCGATTTTTTCGTCTTTGGATGAGTGTCGACGGGGATACCGCGACCGTTGTCCTCGACGGTACACGATGAGCCGTCTTTGTGCAGGGTCACGATGATTTCTGTGCAATGACCCGCAAGGTGTTCATCGACACTGTTGTCGAGGATTTCCCACAACAAATGGTGCAGACCTCGCGAATCCGTCCCCCCGATATACATCGAAGGACGCATGCGAACGTGTTCGAGACCTTCCAGGACTTCGATATCTTTTGATGTGTATTCGGCGTTGGACATAAAAGTCTTCCGTGATCTTATTCAAATTAAACCAGGCAATTCGAGGACAACTATCTTCGGACCCCGTGGTGTGCGAGGAAAAGAGTCCGGGGGTTTACGCCTCCCGGCTCGCCTGTTTTTTAACTTTAACTGCTCCCCTTCTCGGCTTCGATTGTGGCCCAGTCAATCAACACGATGTCAGGGCGAACGATTTCTGTGAACGTACTTCTCTGGGCCGCGCGAATCCCCTTGCCGCCGCGAGCCGTAAGCTCGTACTTCATCTGTCCAAAGACCAGTAATTTTTCGGCGGATGTTTGAACTCGAAGGCAGTCACTGGGGCGAGCCATTTGAGCAGCCCCCAGTACTTCATCTTTTGGATCAGACAGCTTGATGCCTCGAACTCCCTTGCCTGCGCCTGACAAGATGGGAATTTCGTCGATCGAGAAATGAATCACTCGTGCTTGCTTCGTCGCGACGAACATCGACGTCGCATCCCGAACAAGTTCGACCCAGACAACTCGGTCCCCCTCCATCGGACGACAATATTTTCGACCTGCTTTCGTCGACGGAGTGCGAAATGGAGAAAGAGGCAGCCGCATTACCTGCCCTTGGGCGGTCAACGCTAAAAAATAGGGTGCGGAAGGCAATCCTTCCCCCATGTCCTGATCCGATGGCGTGAACCGGGCGTCGGTTGTCATCGCCGCGACGATTGTCACGCCGTCTCCCATTTTCACATGCTTGGAAATTGGCTCACCGTAACCGGATGAGACGGGGATCAACTCGATCGGCAGCGTAAAGGCAATTCCGTCGCTTGTGAAATAGATGATGTTGTCGACTGTACTGCCGGGGAGTACATCCAGTACGACGTCCCCTTCTCTGACCCGGGTGGTTTCCACGCTTTGCAGCCGTCCGACTCGTTTGACCCAGCCCTCTCGCGTCAGTATGACATTTGTGTTTTCACGGACGATATAGACGCTGGCATCGAATTCGACGATTTCTTCGCTGCTGCCGATCGTCGTTCGCCGCTTGTCAGCGAATTTGGTCGACAGTTCTTCAAGTTCGGACTGAACGACACCCCACAGTCGTTTTTCAGAAGCGAGCAATCTGCGAAGTTTCTCGGCAGCGGCTCGTTTTTCGTTAAGCTCACCAACAATCGAATCGATTTCAAGCTGAGAGATTTTGTAAAGCTGCATTTCCAGGATCGACATGGTCTGCTCTTCGTCGAGCAGTGGAAATGCCTTGAGCAATTTGTCGCAGGCATCTCGTTTGCCTGAGCTGTTGCGAATGATCTTGAGTGCACGATCGAGGTCATTGAAAATGATCTCGAAGCCTTCCAGGATATGAATTCGCTGCTCAAGTTGCCGAAGATCGAATTCGAGACGTTTCCGTAGCGTCGCCAACCGGAACTTGAGGAAATGTCGCAGGATTTCCACCAGACTTAACCGAGCCGGGACCATTGAGCCCGTTTCTTCGGGAATCAGGCAAGTGGCGTTGTAGCCAAAGTTTTGTTCGAGCGACGTATGCTTGAAAAGATACGTCATCACGGGTTCGGGATCGGAACCGGGCTTCAGATCCAGCACGATTCGCAAGTCATGCTTGTTGTCCGTTTCGTCGTTTGAATCAAGCAACTGTGGCAGCTTGCGCGAATTGACGATTGCTCCGATCTCTGCGGCAAGTGGCCCCGATTCCACACCGTAGGGAATCGAGTAAATAATGACCCGGTTTTCGCTGCCAGCCTTTTTGCTTTTGTCGAGCATCCATTCGCCACGAACTTTGATTGCCCCCCGCCCTTCTTCGTAGATGGCTCGCAAATCTTTCCGATCTGTGACGATTCGGCCGCCGAGCGGAAAATCAGGCCCCTTGATCTGCTTGAGGAGATCTTTGGTTTCCGCTTCGGGATTTTCAATTAAATGGATACATGCCGCGATGACTTCGCCCAGATTGTGTGGAGGCATGTTCGTTGCCATCCCAACCGCAATGCCCGACGCCCCATTGACGAGGAGATTTGGAAAACGAGCCGGAAGAACGACCGGTTCGTTCACGCGACCATCATAATTCGGTCGCATGTCGACAGTTTGAAACTTCAGTTCTTGAATCAGGTGTTCGGCAAGCTGGGTCAACTTTGCTTCTGTGTAACGAGAAGCAGCAGCCGGCAACCCCATGATCGAGCCGAAGTTTCCCTGGCCGTGAACCAGCGTATACCTCAGCATGAAGTTCTGGGCCATGCGGACAAGTGCATCGTAAATCGCCCCTTCACCATGCGGATGGTAGTCACCCATCGTGGTTCCGGAGATCTTCGCACACTTCAGGGTCTTACTGTCGGCCGTGAGTCGAAGATCTTCGTACATGGCATACAGAATTCGCCGTTGGACTGGCTTCAATCCATCGCGCACGTCGGGGAGTGCTCGCGACATGATGACCGACATCGCGTAGTTCAAGTATCGCTTACGTGTCTCTTGGCTGAGGAGCACGTATTCAATGCGGTCCGTTGCTTCCTGGCCTTTTTCACCGTTTTCGTTGTCAGACGTGCGCTTCGCCAATTTCAACTCCATTTGTCTGTTCAATGGCACAAGACGGGGTGACTTTTCCGTCTGAGCCAAGTCTTCGGGAACTATCAATTACACGGACTGCGGAGAATCTGCAACTGATCTTAAGCCGTTAAATTGCAATCCTTTGCAAATATCTTCGCAGTCACGTTCTGAGACCGGGAATGACTCATTCCAACGAACGTTCCGAACCGAAATTGAGTAGGGTTCGATCGTCCGAACAGGTCGGATGAACAGGGAGTCTTGCCGGGCACGCATTGCCGATGGCAACCCAAGGAGGGGATTCGATGTTTTGTCGTAAATTGGCCGCCGTTTGGCCGGTAGTTTTATCCGCCCTAATGATGCCCTCGATCCATGCTCAGGATCAAGACTCAGATCCATTTGCGACGGGTCCGGAGTTAACTCCGCCACCGGCATTGAATCGTCCTGTGATCTCTGATCAGCAACGCAATCTGGCTCAGCCCGCGTCGTATCGCAATGGCCCGGATGGCGGAGCGTCGTGCCAGCAGCAACCGATGCCAATCGATGCGAATCTCGCCGGTGGATCTGGTGGCGGATTCGGTGCCGGGGGTGGTTTCGGCGGAGCAGCCGGACCCATGCAACAACAAGGATACGTCCGTCTGGGTGCACCAATGTATCCAACGCCAAAACCGAATATTCCCATCTGGGCGGGAGCAACGATGATCACGAATCAAGCTCTGGCTCCACAGGAAATGCTTTATCCTCACACCTACCGGGCGATTTATCCACCGTACTACCATCGAGTCAAAGGGGGATGGATCCTGACGCCGCTTGGTGTTCGCTCACACGAAAAGTGGGAACTTCAAGGGACCATGGTCCAGGTGAAATATCGTTCGAGTTATCCAGGCATATTGAGCGGTGCCGGCTGGCACCCAACCGCAACGTCCTATTGGCACGGATCGTGGAAATAATTGATCCGAAATCCTTTGATGAAAGGAGCCTAATATGCGTCTGCGAATGAAATTCGGATCGGTAGTGATTCTCACGATCGTCAGCGTTGCCGCGACGACGGACGGATGGTCTGCCGAGCCGACAGTCACAAATACAGCGGTTCAAAACCGACAGAAATTACAAGCCGAAACAGCAAAGCCGAGTTCGTCTTCGAAAGTTGTCCCTGCGGGTTACTCATCAATGGCGGAATTTCAGGATTCCGTCGTCGATGGAAGCGAAGTGGTGCAACTTCGTGCCAAGGGTAGGGCGTCACGTTTGTATCGTGAATCGTTGATCGCTCGGGCACATCGACAGAAACAAGAACACTTTCGTGTCGAGCATGAAAACTTGCGAGATTGGACCAATTATATCAGAGGTTACGGCCCAGCGGTCTGGGTTCGCAATGGTCCCGAATGTGGCATTCATCCACCTTCAATTCCGTTTGCGAAACGAGTAGGCGGATACAACGCTCCGGCCTGGCGAGGCGTTACAGGTATCCCGAAACAACCTGACATTTCGCCTCTGGCAGTGAATGCACCCGATGATGAGATGCGCTATAGGACTGTAGGACATTGAGAGGTCCGCCTGGCGGACCTGTTAGATAATAAATGTTGAGCTTTGCCCATCCGATGTGAACGGAAGGATTCTTGAAATGAAATCGTTGTGGAAAAACCTCGTTCAGAGCGCACTCGTTGTTGGCCTCGCGGCCAGCCTGACGGGAACACTCATTGCTCAGGATGCGGGGCAAGCCGGCATCGTGCGGATCTCCAGGCCGAAAATGAGTGACACCGTCAACCGCCAGGTAACACCGACCGGCGCGATGATGATGAGCGAAAGCTGTAACACAGCAACCGGATCTCCATCTTCGGCCGGGTGTGATCCCTCATCGTCTGGTATGGGGTCAGGCTATAACAGCGGTCATGGGCCTCAATACACCGAGTATCCGGCAGATAACTCGTGGGGCTCGGGATTCCGTCGTCACACGCGCAGTCATAGTGCTGCCTTCAACAGCATGTGCTTTGGCAACTCGTGCCCTCCCGGAGGTATGTATTATCACGACCCCTCCGGACAGGCGATGCTTGATTACTTCAAATGCAAATTTGGCTATTTCATCCCGACTGGTGGTGGAGGTGCAGGTCTTCCATGGGTAGGTCACTACTCCAGGGTCTATCCTGTCACCCCATATCACAGCGACGCGCGTGATGGCCAGGTCTGGGCTGCCCAGGGATATGGCATTCCGATTTCTGTGCCACTCGCCCCTGTCGTCGGCCATACGTACGAATATGGCTGGGGAGTTCCTTCCAGTCGGTTGGTGCCTGTGTCGAATCCTGCTTATTAG
>JBAXBD010000454.1:0-5446 GCA_037142165.1 Schlesneria sp.
CCCCTTTTGAGCACTGATTTGGAGGGTTTGTGCGGCGTGTTGAGCGGTGTTGGCCTGTTGATTCGCTGGTTGTTGTGAAGATCCTGCAGGCGGGGTTGATCCTCCACCGGCCTGCTGACCTGTGAATAAGTCACCGGGGTTGGGGACCGGCAGGTTGGCTGCCGCTGATGATCCTGCTGCGGTGGTCGTCGAAATATGAGTGTTGGAAAGTCCCGGATCGGTCACGACTCCGTTGAATGTGGTCTCGGTATCGCCTCCGATATCGCTGGTCGTTGTGACCGTACCGATGGGCTGCCCCGCGGCGTTGGTCTGAGATGTGATGGTTGTTAACGACCAGGCTTGCTGAAGCGTTCCTGTGTTGCTGTTCGCTGGCGTGTCTGTAACGCTGCCTGTTCCGACAACGACCGTCGTGTCGACGTTTACCACGCCGTCGGTACTCTTGCTGTCGATGACGTTGACGCTCGTGGTTGTCGTCCTGATTCCTGTGACCGGATCGGTGGTCGACACCGTGCCGTACTGCGCATCGTAAATCGTGGGGATGTTGAACGTCCCTTTGACCGAATTTGTATTCGTGACGGTCCCGTCCGGCGTCCAGACGTTTGCGTTCGTGAAATCGTCTTGAGAATTGTCCGCCTGCACGTACACGTTCGTAATGTTGACGTTTTCACCCGTTGGCAGCAATCCCAACAGATTGACCGTGTTCCGGTAGTTGTCATTCGCCTGTTCTTTGCCGGTGTTTGTATCGGTCCCGGACGTGACATCAGACCCCGGATTTGTCAACGAGGCCGAATGGATGTCGGTCGAGGTCGTCACATCCTGCGAACTGGTCATGTCGAAACTGCTGGCGAGTTTGGATGTCGTTGTCACCAGCCCCGTCTTGGGATCGACCGTTTTCGCCTCGTCATTATTCAACGTCGTCACGGTGACAGTCGAGTTTGATTGTCCACTTTGCTTGCAGGTGTCGCTTTCATCATCGCTGATGAGTTTTCCATTCGCGTAAGCGTACGTCTCGCTGCCGCTGTCCGAGGAATGAGACGTAAACGTTTCCGAGGAATTCGTACGGGACGAATCATTGATGCTGCTGCTGTTTCCATTTCCGTCGCTCATATTCAAGATCTGCGTGACGTACGAATGCCCGTTACTGCCGCCAAATCCGTCATCGGAACTGGAAAAGATGTCCGATCCCGTAACAGCACCGACCGCAGTCAAGGTATCCGTTTGCTGATCGCCGTCGACGCTGTGATCGGTGGACCACGAAATGTTCGAATAATCAATCGAAACACCTGGTGAGGGGCTGCCAACAACGCTGACGGACTGGTTACTGAAAGTCAGGACATCGTCGGTCGAATTCGCGTGTGACTGACCCGATTCCCTGGTTTCATCAGAAACCAAGCCGTTTGATCCCGAATAGATGTGTGAGTACCTGTCCGTCCGATCGGCCCGCAACTCGAGAATTGCAGAGGCGAGGGATCTCCCTCAGCCTCGGGCTCAGAGAATCAACCACCGGTTCGCACAGGCGGCGGAAGGGACAGGGGAAATCCGACCGAAGCCGACGGCGAGGAGAATCAACACCACCGGACTGGAAAACATTTTCTGCTTCTCATCGGCTTGACAATCCCTTCTTCATAGATGTCCCCATTGATGTGCTGGCGCACCGTGTCCCCATTGACCATGATTGATCCGCCGGTTTATTTTTCGGCATTTCGATCTTGTATAAGTTTCGCAATTGAGTCACAGGTAAATGCAATCGAGACACCGTCACGGTTCCACAATCGTTTTCCTACGGTGTGAAAAGGAAACGCTTCGATCTTCAGATCCGGCCACCAAATTGACGCGTGATCCGCATGCGTTGGCGACCTCATCACCAGCGTGCCTCCGAGTGTCTTAAGTATTGCATTTGTAATTATGACTCCGAAAGAAGTCAAAAATAGATTTACGTCCCCGAGACTTGGTTCCCATTCTTCATCCCACATCTGAGCGATAAGTGCTTCTATCGCGTGAACTGTCGCAAAACTGTCGTCGCACTCAATTGCGAACCCTTCCTTAATCCAATCTTTTATCGTTTTGACGGTTTCCGAAAACTTTTGCCACTGAATCTCATCCGCGGCCGCCGGCACTCCAAATCCCGTAAACGGTGAATTGTCTCCCGACAGCATGTCAAATAGATCAACTTCATGGGTGGACAATATAAGTACCTCCAGCTCCGTTAATTGCGTTGATTACCCAGTCAGGGGGTTGTTGCGAGAAAACGAAACATACGTATTTGCGGACAGTTTTGTATTTTGCGATCTGTTCAACAAATTTTTCCGTTACCATTTTTTGCATACTCGGTTGACTATAGCGTGGGTTCGACCAGTTGTAATACTTAAAATCAAAACACGTAAATTCTGTCGGCGGTATGTCGAGAATGACCTTCGTTTTCTTACCTTTGTAAACGGTGTCTATCGGTGTTTGTTTTCCGCCTTTACTTATCTCAACCTCTGGGACACAGCTTTTTGCTGGCGTTTGTTGACATTATAGGACTCGCGTGTTATCCATAAATCAGTCTTCAGATGAATAAAGGGGATTTTCGGAGAGTTCCAATGGCACGATTAGCCCGCGTGGAAGTCTTTTCGCCTGATGAAATTGCCATTGTCCATGTTATGAATCGTGTTGTCCGGCGATGTTTCCTGCTCGGAAACGATCCTGTGACGGGGCGCAATTATGACCATCGCAAGATCTGGATTGAAGAGCAACTACATCGTCTGGCGGCGTGTTTCGGGATTGATTTGCTTTGTTTCGCGATTCTTTCGAATCATTTCCATTTGATTCTTCGATCTCGACCCGATGTCGTGGCCACATGGGATGATACTGAAGTCGCCCGGCGCTGGTTGATGCTTTGTCCGGTCAGGAAAAACGACGAAGGATTCGCCGAAGAACCGAACGAAGCAGAACTGAATATGATTCGCAACGATCCTCAAAGGCTGCAAACGGTTCGGCTTCGACTGAGTGATATTGCATGGTGGATGCGTTTGTTATGCCAAAACATCGCAGTCAGGGCGAACCACGAAGATCGCGAGATGGGCAAATTCTGGCAAAGCCGCTATCGCGCGGTCCGACTTCTTGATGAACAAGCGATTCTGGCCTGTGCCGCCTATGTGGATCTCAACCCGATTCGAGCCGCGATGGCTGAAACATTGGAAGAGAGCGACTTCACCTCGGTCCAACGCCGGATTCAGGCGTTGCCGCAGGAGGCTGGCAAAACGAAGAGCCAATCAGTTGACGATGCGGCAACAGAAATTGATGACGCGGTCTTTGTTACACCGGAATCGGCTACCGGGGCCTCGCCTGTTGTTTCAGAGCAACTTGTGGCCGATCGATTCCTGGCGCCATTAACGATTGACGAGCGGCATGATCGGATCGGTCCCGATGCCAGCAGCGATGGCTTCCGCTGCAGTAACAAAGGTTTTCTGTCGATACCGGTGGCGGATTACCTGATTTTACTGGATTGGACAGCGAGGCAATTGGCCGACCGCAAACCTGGATCAACACCTCACGACGCTCCTCCGATCTTCACAAGATTATCGATCGACCCTGATGTCTGGTGCAACCTGGTGGGAGGATTTGGTCGCCTGTTCTGGAACGTCGCCGGACGCCCGCAAACGATCGACGCGACCCGCAGCCGGATCGGTCAACACCGTTATCACATCCCCAAACAAACGCGGGATCTCTTGCCCGCTGGGTAGAACCTGCGGCATCAATGCCGGGCTTCTCTAATCGCCAACAAGAAGCGAATTACGCAATTCGATGCCCTCTTCCTAAAACCGAGCACCCGGTAGCGAGCGTGGAGGCTGCGCCGCTTCTGCGTCACCCGCATTCGTTCACACCGCGCATGTGGCCAAGCATCTAATGATGTTCGGGTATCACTACGTACAATTCCGCATTCTCTTTGCGGGAATGACAATCAAAGTCCCGCATTGACGCTCATTTCTTCCCATTATCCCCGCATTCCGTACTGATGAACGCCAAAAAAACTGGAAAAAGCTGTGTCCCCGAAGTTGCCCTTTTCTTGAATCTATGATCTCGCTTCGCCAATGAACTCTCGATGATCGGCCAACATCCCAGATTCAATCCAGTCGGCAAGACTTGCAAAAAGCCGAGTTTCAGGGCTGTGCGGGCTCTCCTCGGATTCACCGCTCCACGTCAGATGAACTACCGCGTAACATGGAACCTGCCCCTCGATTTCGAACAGAACATCGTCTGCATCGGTTCGTTGCCCGATGGGGCGAACTTTTCGATTCCACATCAAATGACGTTCACTGACCTCTTTTCGAAGCTCTTCAACAAGATTGTCTCCGTATTCACCGGTGGCAACCCAAGGCTCCAAAAACTCTATTCCCATCGTGATTGTCCTCAATTCGGTATGCGGGGCGGGCTCGATGTCCCAGTTGGCGGTAATGGGGGCCGTTGTTGCCCTGTTCGAAATTTAAGGGCCTCTCCCCACGTTTTCGCATTTCCAAAACGCCCTAACATGGATTTCGGTAGTGGGTCGCTTGGTAAATGAATCGTGACCGGGACATTGTTGATACCAAATTCACGGGCAATTGCAATTCGTGTATTGTCAAGTGTCACTATCCCGCCTGCCGTTTGCACAGCATCAACTGCGGGGCCGTTCCACCCGTTCTTCATCGACTGTCGTAGAAGGGCCGCCCTGCCGCCTCCACCCGCGGTGTTCTGCGAAAACCGCAGGTCGCGTGGATTCATTTGAACGACTCGGCCGGGGTTCCCGCCTGCCGAGCCAACAGGTCTGAAGATGGAAAACCGCGATACCGATAATCCGAATCCAACAGCGAACACTCCACTATTAAATGCGACAGTGTTCCAGTCTCCACGTGAAGCGGCACGCCACGTGTCTTTACCCATTTGCACGAGGGATAACCCAGTGACGGTAACGAGTGCTCCATTCACCCAAACAGTCGCAGTCGCCGTAGCCGTTGCGGCTGGCACACCAACGTACGCAAGGCCTGCCGCGCTATAATATATTACCCCCGGAACAGCGACCATAGCGCCGGCGGTACCCGCCGCAGCTGATGCCACTCCAAAACTAAAGTTTTGCGAGATCTGGAGGCTCGGGTCCATCCTGGATGGATTGTTCCAGTAGTAGTTTGAGTCCGCCACGGTATTTGCCGCTGGAACTACGCGAACGACCTGCCCTGTTTTCGCACTGACGTAGATCGTGCTTCCTGCCAAGTCTTTGTATAAATTGCAGTACGGACGATATGCTCGGGTGATTGTAAGCGACATCGAGCCGATGTAGGTTAGCGGACCGAATTGGGCTTTCAGTGCCTGAAGTTGTGAGGATGTCAATGGTACGGGCTGGGCCGCGTTTTGATTATTAACCGGTACCACAGGAACACCACCGCCTTGTCCGGCGGCGGCGTTCCTGGCCGCATTATTCACGTTTTGG
>JBAXBD010000455.1:0-5446 GCA_037142165.1 Schlesneria sp.
GCCCATACGGTGCGGGAATTCCCTGAGCTTGTGGCGCTTGAGAATTGTATTGTTCCGGGGGAAGCGGAGTAACTTGTTGCCCAGGAGTGCTTGTCGGAGCTTGAACGGGTTGTGGTACGGTGCGTGGATCAATTGCCGAACCTGCTGTAGGCTGGCTTTTCAACTCTGGCAGTACCGAATTTACAGGCTGATTGACCGTCGGATCCGGAGTTGGAAGCGCAGCAGCGCCGCCGTCTCCCGCTTTCAGGGCGGGGACACAAATTAAACCGCAAATGCTGAGAATTGCAAAGACGCGAAACCCGTACATTAGCCGCCTCCTTAGAGCAAATGATCTGACGCGTAACATTTTCAACCGGTTTGGATTCTACATTGTGAAAATTGCTTTGCAATCACACTGTTTCAATTCGTGAACACCTCCGCGCGGGTGCATCCAATCAGAGCAATCGCCCTAACTCTATGTACAGAATTTTGTTAACGCAGCTCCTGTCCCCGTTCCGGTTATAACGACTTTAACGGCAGCTCCCCCGAAGCTCCCCCGAATCTCCCCTGTACAGCCCGCTAGACACTCCCTGAAGCTCCCGTGGTGTCCTTCTGCGCACCTGGGCAAACTACGTCCCGATGATTTTTTCAACAGTGTTCACATCGAGGACAACGCCATGGCGCAGCAGAAGATGAAAGTCACGCTTAAGCTGGACATTACCGACCCAGTCGGCCCGAGTTTCACGCCCAATCCACAGTCGATTGTCGTGGATGGATACATGCCGATCAGAGCGGAGATAAAAAACGACAAGCAATGGCATACAGTTCGACTCGATGCCGGCAGCAAGGATTATATCAAGCTGTTCATGATTGACTCGGACATCTTTACTCCTGACCAAAGCTGTTCCGGAGGCGGGCACGCTCTTTACACCCAATTCATCAAAAGTGAAGCTGACCCGATCGATGCCATCAAGATGGACGGCCCTCATCTGTTCTTAGGTCCATCACTGGATTTGCTGCCGTCCGAATTAAATTCGTTGCGTTTCAAAAACACCCTGAATAAGCCCGTCAATATTACGATTGTTCTGGCAAAGCAGGCAATCATGGCTGAGAAGGACGTCAGTGAAGATCGCGCTGGCGCCGCCCCCGCTGCGGCTGCAGCACAGTGATTTGCTGATTCCCTTGTCGCGATGAACAGCTGCGTAAATTGCTGCTGGAAACCGCGACGCTCTAGCTTCGATCCCATTCGGAATTGAGCTGTTCCCTCCGTCCTCGCCGTCGATTGGCGGCGTCAGCCATTTGTAAAGGAGTCGCGGATGCCGATCACACCTACATATCCGGGTGTCTATATAGAGGAGCTTTCCAGTGGTGTACGCACGATAGCTCCTGTCGCAACATCGATTACGGCGTTCGTTGGTCGTGCGAAATGGGGACCGACTGACGAACCAATCACGGTCAACAGCTTCGCCGAATTCCAGCGAAAGTTTGGCGGCCTCGATGCACGCTCAATGATGAGTTATGCCGTATACCAGTACTTCGTCAACCAGGGGAGTGTGGCGATCATCGTCCGTGTTGCACCCGCAACTGCGACGGTCGCGAAGCTTGAGGATGGAATTCCCTTCGAAGCAAAAGGTGCCGGCATCTGGGGAAACAAGATCCAGGTTCGAGTCGACTACAAGACCAAAGATCCGACAGACACAAACCTTTTCAATCTGTTTGTTTATGATGAAGACACAAAGTCGCTGGAAGTTTTCCGAAATGTTTCGGTCGACAAAGACAGCCAGCGATACGTGAAGAATATCCTTGAGGAAGAGTCTGAGCTTATTCGTGTGGCGAAAAAACCAGCGAATCCTCTGACCCGTCCTAACGCGTCGAATGACGTCACCGGAAGCGGCGAATGGTTCGAAACGCCGGGATCATCCCAAATGTTAAACGGCGGAGGAGGCGACAAAGACGAGATTACTGATGCGAATCTCCTCGGCGATCAGGACACAAAAAAAGGAATTTACGCTCTCGAAAATGCGGATCTATTCAATATCCTGTGCCTCCCACCCACGCAACGTGACGCCGATATTGACAATGATACCTGGAGCAAAGCTTTGGCATACGCGGCGAAACGTCGCGCAATGCTCTTGATCGACCCCCCTTCGGATTGGACGGATGTCGGGAAAGCCGTCAAGAATCTGGACACTCTTCGCCGCGGACTCGGCGGTGAAGACTTCACTCGAAATTCTGCCATATTTTTCCCCCGAGTCATCATGCCGGACCCGCTGAAGGACAACCGATTAGCAGAGTTTGTTCCGTGCGGCGCGATTGCCGGGATTTTTGCACGTACCGACGTTCAACGAGGGGTCTGGAAAGCTCCAGCCGGCATCAATGCCGGGGTCTTAGGCGCTAATGCGTTTACAGTAAAGCTAAACGATCCTGACAACGGACTGCTAAACCCACACGGGGTTAATTGCCTTCGTTCGTTCCCCGTATACGGCAATGTTGTGTGGGGGTCACGCACGCTCGCGGGTGACGACCAGATCGGCTCAGACTGGAAGTATCTACCCGTCCGCCGCTTCGCGCTATTCTTACAAGAATCGCTTTATCGTGGGACTCAATGGGTAGTTTTTGAGCCTAACGATGAGCCATTGTGGAGTAGCATACGGATCAATATCACGTCGTTCATGATTGGACTCTACAGGCAAGGCGCATTTCAAGGTGCAACTCCTAATGACGCGTTTTACGTGAAATGCGATAAAGATACGACCACGCAAAATGATATCAATCGCGGAATCGTTAACATTGAAATCGGATTTGCACCGCTGAAGCCGGCCGAATTCGTGATCCTCAAATTCAAGCAAATCGCGAAACAGAACTCTTAAGCCGTTGAGCCACTCGACGGCGCCGCTTGATGACGCTGTCGGGCCTGGAATCCACAATTCCTCTGCAATACGCAGGAGCATTCATGCCAGCCCCCGAATTTAAAACAAATACCTTTCGTTACGATCCTTATAAGAACTTCAAGTTCCGTGTTAAGTTTAAAGACAACGACGACGTTGTCGCAGGGATCTCCAAGGTCAGCGGATTAAAACGCACGACCGAGGTTGTTAAACATCGCGTTGGCGGTGACCCAAGTTCGAGCCGGAAATCGCCGGGCCGCACCGAATATGATCCGATCACCCTGGAACGCGGCGTCACTCACGATAACGAGTTCGAAAAGTGGGCCAACAAGGTCTGGAACTTTGCACCTCCTAATCCAAGTTCTGCCTCATCGAGTGAAGTATCGCTTAAGGACTTCCGCAAGGATTTAATTTTAGAAGTGTTTAATGAGTCGGGACAACCGGCACTTCGATATATTATTTATCGATGCTGGGTCTCTGAATATCATGCGCTTCCGGACCTGGACGCGAATGCAAATGCGATCGCAATACAGACGATTAAGCTGGAAAACGAAGGCTGGGAACGAGATCTCACGTTGGTCGAGCCGACTGAGGCGAGTTACACGATTCCGTCTGTATAGCGACATTAAGTCAGCGATCTGCGGAAGGTCTTAACATGTTCGAACAAATGACTGCATCAGCCCTATTGCTTGCTTGGGATCGTGGTGCTTCCGGAAGCCAGGTTGAGCGCGGCCTGGAGTTATTGTCTCTGGCACTGCCACGTTACTCACGACAGTCATTGGAATTAATTAGCATTGGCGATCGTGATCGACTGCTGATCGGTTTACGTCGTTCGCTATTTGGCTCCAGTGTGCAAAGTGTCGATCGATGCGACTCCTGTGAACATCTGGTTGAAATGGACTTCGACCTGGCGCAGCTTGAGATTTCAAATCCGACAACAGATATTCGCTTTTCCAGCGAACACGATGGACATCCGGTCTGGTGGCGTTTGCCGAATAGCCGTGACTTGATCGAGCTTGATCGATTGAGAAGATCAAAAGTGAAGATCGATATTGGTCGATCGCTTCTCGCGCTTTGCCTCGCAGATGGCCCCGGTAGCTCAATCGAGGCTGACACACGGTCCACGATGCTCAGTCAATCCCACGAAGTTCCCTTCGCTGACAATCCGACAAACCCGCCGATTGAAGCCAAACGGCAATTGATTGGTGACTTGTCTGACGAAAAAGTCGCGGAGGTTTCAGGTCTGATGGAAGCTGCTGACGCCGGTGCAGACATCAAGCTGAGCCTTCAGTGTGATTCTTGCGGACATATCTGGTCAAGACCATTTGACATTTTGTCATACCTTTGGAGCGAGTTGGAATTGTTTTGTCAGCGGATGTTACTTGACGTCCATCGACTGGCCAGAGCCTATGGCTGGTCAGAACGAGAGATTCTGAATCTTTCTCCTCTTCGGCGTCAGGTCTATCTCCGAATGGTGTCCGAATGAGCGATTTCCTGGCGAACCTGGCGACACGGGTACTGAATCCGACGAACGTGCTGCAACCGCGGCCGGTATCACGGTTTGAACCGGTCGCCTCGCCATTGAAGTCGATGCCAGTGGAAAGAATCTGGACCGGCCCCTCGTTGCAGAATCTGGAAAGAGGGATTGATCAAAGCGAAGGTCTCGAGAACGACATCCCCATCGAAACTTCTCCGCAGGACGTCGGGCAGTGGTCAAGCCAAGGCTTGCCTCCAAATCCCAGCTTGGAAAGAGCGCCGAGTGTCGATGCGTCATCGCGTGAAGTCGCAGCATCGAAAGAAGTTCATCAAATACGATTCGACCGCGAATCAGACCTCACGGCATCTGACTCCCCCAGAAGTGGACTGTCGTCCGAACGGTTCGGCTTGGAAATGCAGTCATTGACTGAAGAGATCCGTTCGCTTTCTCAGAGATTCAGTAACCAGAGTCCGCAGGCCGATCATAATCTGGAGTTGAAGCCGCAGGCACAATTCAACGTCAATCCGTTTCCGGTTGCATCGCAACCAATTCCTTCAATTCAGTCCAGCCAGCCGAATGAAATCTCGGCAGGACGGACGATCGTCGTTGAGGACTCCGCCGACCAGCGAATTCAATCCAGCATTCGACCATTGACTTCCCCCGCGTTGACGCCAATGACCGGGTCCATGAACCTGTTCAAGGAGGGGGCGGCACCATTGTTGCCCGTGGCCTCTCCGTCCAAAGAGACGAGCCGCATGGAAGCGCAATCATCGGGTCGAAAAGCCGAGCCTGACAGTAGCGAGTCAGGATTGCATTCGCGCGAGGATCTTGGCGAATCGAACAGACAACGCTCAGGGCATGACAACGCACCAGATGCAGCATCGATCCTGGCAGGAATTCAGCGGCTGACCAACATGGAAAAATCGGCCATGGTTTCGGCACCGGCCCCTTCATCGAGTGCGCAGTCGTTTTCGAACGAAGATCGAAGCAGCGAACGCTCGGCCGCTGGTCCGACTGTCCAGATTCGGATCGGTCGCATCGAAGTGAAGGCCTCGTCAAAAGCCTCGAAACCACTCGGACCGGCCCGTGCATTGCAGCCCGC
>JBAXBD010000456.1:0-5443 GCA_037142165.1 Schlesneria sp.
GGAGGCTGGAAGCCTCCGCTACAAAAAATGACAGCCTCGGAGCGATGATGGCTACTTTGGTCTGAAGTAGAACCTCTCTGGCTCTCCTCGGCCGCTGCATAGCCGCTCTCAATCTGGTTTCCATTTCTGCTTGTTATCACTTGTTCGCCGACGGAATCCAGCGTGGATGATCGGCACCAAGATCGTTGATGCCTCGTGTGATCATCCGAGGATTCTTTCCATCACTATCCATCACCCAGATCGCAGGTGCTTCGCCAGTCGCGGCTCGGCAAAATACGATCTGCTTGCCGTCAGGTGATTGGCTTGCACGGAAGTCCCAGACGTTTTCTTTTTCTGGCGTCAGCACGGTCATCGAACCTGACGCTGGATCAAGCCGACAGATCTGCGTTCCACCACGCGCCAGGTCCGGTTTGAAATCACGATTGAAGTGATCGAGATCCGGTTGATTGACTCGATACTCCCACGGCACCTTGGCGTCTTTAGTCTTCCGAGGGAACAGGATGTGGCCATCGTGAGTCCACGCGGGGACGTTCGAGCCACCACCACGAGTCTTTTGATCGCCGTAGGTGGCTGCAAACCACATCGACTGGCCTGTCGTCAGGACGCGATGTTCCGATCCGTCAGGACGTCCGATACAGACATCGGCCCAATCGTGGCCAGGGTCTTGCTGATGCAGGCAGTCGACATACAAAACCGATTGACCGTCGGGTGACCACTGAGTTCCAAAATAAAGGTGACCCGGTTGTGCCGCGATGCGAATCCGGCTTGATCCGTCGATGTCACTGGTCCAGACCTGATAACCTTGCGGGCTGGCCAGATGAAAGGCAACCCGTTTTCCATCAGGACTGAGGCTGAGTCCATACGGCAGCCCCTCGCCTGCTTTTGTAAATTCGCGAGCGTCGCTTCCATCCAGTCGAACGCTATAGATCTGACCCACCTTGTTTTTGACAACCTGAATCAACAGACGATCTTCAGCAATCAGAAGTGCCGGAGTCGTAAAAGGGGCGATGCGGTCCTTTGTACAGATTTCCTCGAGCGATCCTGACTCCAGATCGTATTGCCACAAATGCGTCGGCGTCTGTGTGTAAAATTCTTCGAACGGACGACCTGGCCCGTCACGGCGTGGCTCCATGCTCAACACGACCACACGACGCCCATCGGGAAAAGAGGAGCCAGGCTGCCACGTCGCTTGTCCAGGTTTGTCAAAGCTCAAGTATTTCGGTTCGCTGCCATCGATCGTCGCTAACGCGGTTTTCCCTTGCGATGTGAAAAAGAATCTTGTTGACGTGGCTAAGGCTGAAGCCCCGTCATTGCCAAAAACGAAGCGATGATGCGCGCCACAGGCAACGACGAGCGCTAGACCAATCAGCTCACGCCAGCTCAGCACATTGAAAGATTGGCGAATGTTTCGATTCAGATTTGACATAAATAGGTCATCTCAAAGTTTGGTGCGCTCGTCGGTGTATCGAAGGCTCGACGATTTATCAAAAGTGTGAAATTTCGAGGCAGAGTCGGGTAGCGCCATGTTTTATAAGGTAAACGGGCGTCACGATCATCTCATTTGGGAAAGGGCTTAAATTGTGTCGTGGAGTGCCTCTGATCCAATCCAAACTCATCAAAAAATGCTTGACTCGCGTCAAACCCCAAGTAGCATACGCGACACGCTGGGTGATATTTTAACGAATTTTGGCGGGCGCCTCCCTGCGGAATTCTTTTTGAAATGAAACACGAGTTCCGTCATGGATCAATTTCTCGCTTCCTGGATGGATAAAACGATTCAGCGGGCTCAGCAACAGAACGAGTCTGGGGCCGTTAGACCGAAAGTTCCAGGGGACAAACTGAAGCTTCTTTTCGCTGGCTACAACGGGACTCGCAACACTGGATCTGACGTCCGTGTGGAAGAAATGCTGCGACAGGTCCGGCATATCTTTGGTGCAGATCGTCTGGATCTGACCGTCTTCAGTTTCATCAAGTCATATTCGAAAGGCTATTTCGGTGACGCGCGGCAAGTGACACCAAGCCCCTTATTTCCCAGATTCCTCAACCAGGAAATTCCTCGTCATGACGGTGTCATTGCTTGCGAGGGTTCGACATTCAAAAGCGCGTTCACCGACTTGCTGACAATCATGATGGTCGGTGCCATGGGACTGGCGACAGCTCATCGCCGATTGTCGGTGGCCTACGGCGCGGAAGCGGGAAAGATGAATCCCTGGCCAAAACGGCTGGCAACCGAATACTGCAAAGAGTCACTCGTCATCACCCGCAACGAGGAATCGCGACGTGTACTGGCCGAACTCGAAATCCCCAGCGAGTTCGGAACCGACACGGCATGGACATTCAGTCCACTGGGCCGGGAATATGCGCAAAACGAATTGCGTAAAGTGGGCTGGAACGGCGAGCGTCTATTGATTGTCTGTCCGATCAATCCCTTCTGGTGGCCGGTGACAGCGTCGTTGTCCAAAACGGCCTGGCGCCTGCTGGGCTTTTACCGAAAAAGTCATTACGGACGAATTTTCTTCTTCCAGGACAGTGAAGAAGTGAACCGGAAGTACGAGCAATATCTGTCAGCCGTTGCGGGTGCCGTTCGCCGTTTTCGTGAAAAGACAGGAGTGTTTGTCGCCGTCGCAGCGAGCGAAGAACTGGATAATGCCGCCGTCAAAAACCTGTCCAAAAAACTCGGCGACGTTCCAACTTTCAGTTCAACACATCACAACATGTACCAGTTGGTCAGCATCTTCCGTGCGGCCGACATGATGCTTTCCTCCCGCTACCATGCGATCGTGACCTCCATGGCCACAGGAGTCCCATCAGCAGGGATCACATTCGACGAGCGAATCGCCAACCTCATGAAAGAGCGTGGACACGAGCATCTTTTGATGCGAGTCGACGATCCCGATCTCGAAGAGAGAGCCGAAGCAGCACTCTTCGAACTCAACAATAATCCCGAACCGATTTCGCAGGGAGCGACCCAAACGGTCGCCAGGAATCTGCAAGTCATGTCGACGATGGGTCACAAACTGCTCGACTATATCGTCCAGCGTCACCCTCAATTTGAACCCAAGCGACAATTCCGCTCATGGGAAGATTACTTGCCCCCAATGGGCCCGGAACTCCACTCACTGCTGGAACAACACGCCTGAATCACGCAATGGCGTTCGTAGTGTCCTTGCGAAGCGCTTGTCAGATTCTGCGCGTGAATTCGGGTCTATTGTAAAAACTGTTTGATCGTACTGAGTCACGGGGAACTCGCTGTCTGAGACTCAAGATGCCAGCGAATTGGGTCGTCTTGAGTCGATGCAAATTAAAGATCACGGAATCGAAGACGCTCCCGGCGAATTCGCTGTCTCCATCCACCCGATCGAAGACTGTTTCTGGTGATTCGGCATCAATGTCAGACGGCAAATACTCTTCCGCCCGTACTTCGTTGCCAGACGTGGTCGTAGATTCGATCAGCCAACGATTCGCAGTCCTGGTCCGAGAATGGGGGTCGAGGAAGAGCCGTCCACAGGTTGTCCATAATGCAGGTCTTTACTTCGGCCTGCGTCTGAGCGTTCTTGGTCCAATCCTCCATCGAAGACAACAGTTCGACGAGCGTGGCGAGCAATTGCTTGCTCGCCTGCTTCAATCGTTCGCGGGCAACTTTTGTGATGTTTTCTTTGAACAACAGGTCAAACAACGCGAGTTCTTGTTCGGTCAGCCCTTCTTCTGCCGCGCGGCGCTGCTCGGCATCAAGGCTTTCCGCAAATTCCATCAGTTTGGCGAATGTTTCTTCAACGGTCACACGATCTTTTTCCCGGTTATAGTCGGCGACGATCTCTGTGTATTTCCGGTAATAGTCCATCCGTAACGGGTTGAAAGCGAGCATCTGCATCAGCTTCTGGTCGACAATGTCACGAATGTCCTGCAACGCGGCGTGTTTTCGTTTGACTCGCTTAGCGAATTCATCACGCAGTTTGACAAAATCGATCTCGCTGAGATCGACAGTCAAATCATCGGCATCATCGTCTCCTGCTCCTTGCGTTTGAATTGCTTCGTTGACGATCTTGTGAAGTTCCTTCAGCACGTTCGTCACATCAGAAAGGTCGCGGTGTTCTTGCAGCTTCTTATAAATCGCTTCCAAATTGTCCCGGCGTTCGGCGTACTGAAAAACGCTCGGTTCCATCATCAGTGTTCTAAAACGCAGAAAGATTTCGCGTGCGATGATCTCAAATCGGCGGCGTCCATTTTCATCCGCGAGCAGTAGATTTCTTGCGTCTTTCAGTAATTGGATTTTTGGAAATCCTTTCACGCCAATCAGCCGTTCAGGATCAAAACCCATTCCCTTGAGATGTAATTCGGCCGCCTCAATCGACTGCGCCAGCGACAGCACCAGATCCTCGATTGGGGTCGCGACCCCGTCGCCTTCGCTATCACCACCGTCAGCGGGTTTGTCATCACGCGTGTCGTCGTCATCCCCGACGGCGTAAACGGCCAATGCCGCACGAAGGCTTTTCAACATGCCGTTGTAGTCGACGATGACGCCACAATCTTTGCCGGGGGCGATCCGATTCGCGCGTGCGATTGCCTGCATCAGCGTGTGTGATTTCATAGGCTTGTCGATATACAGCGTTGAGAGCGACTCAACATCAAAACCGGTCAACCACATCGCACAGACGATCGCGACTCGGAATGGATGCTGCGCGTCTTTAAAGGCGGTTTCAACGTCGATTCGTTTGTCACCCGCTCCGCCGAATCCGGTCTTCATCACGACGCGGTGGGGAATAATGTCAACGCCCCACTTGGCGAAATCGCGGACTTCGTTCTGGGCTTCGCTGATGATGATTTCGATGATCGTGCTGGCCATCCAGGCCGATTGACCACGCAGTTTCATTAGCTCGTCCGTGCGTCGTTCGATTTCGTCGGGATCGGTTTCAACGGCAAGTTCGGTTTCTCGCTGAAGAATCAGCGAATCCAGTTTCAATTGCTTGGCCCGCCAGCGTACGTCGATCCGCAAGAACATTCGCCCGCACGTAATCTTGTCGATACAGACGAGCATCGACTTCCCGCAATCCCACCGCGCCGCACATTGTTCGACAAAGTCATCAGCGACTTTATCCAACCGGTCATCGGCAGTAATGACTTCGTAATCCTTTCCCAGCAAACTTTCCAGCTTCAGTGTCTGACTGGGGTCAAGCGATTGTTTCTCGATCGCTTCCGCGATCCGGTCATTAAGATCGAGACGAGCAACGCCGAGTTTTTCACCACGGTTTTTATAGATCAGTTTCACAGTGGAATGATCTTCTTCGGACCGTTTGAAGTCGTAGCGCGAGATGTACTTGCCAAAAATCTGTCTGGTCAGATGATCCCGTTTCAGCAACGGCGTTCCCGTAAATCCGATGAACGATGCGTTGGGGAGCGCCAGCCGCATGTTGCGAGCGAATCGCCCACCTTGTGACCGGTGTGC
>JBAXBD010000457.1:0-5429 GCA_037142165.1 Schlesneria sp.
GTCCATAGATCATCCAGAACCCTTGTCGGTGATGACTGGCTGAGCAATCGAAGTATTCGTCATCTGTTTCGAGGAATCGATAATAGATGCGGAATGCGTCGCGTCTTGGGGTCGTATCGGTCCCGAAGAGAATCCGGTCCTGGTACTTCAGAAAGAATCTTCTTGCCGTATACGGTTGACGACCGAGTTCCGAGATTCTGGCGTCGAAGTCGACGAACATGTTCGGATATTTTTCAAGATTCACAGCAACCGATGCGAGGTCTTCGGCATTGTTGCCAAAGTGTGTGTTGATGAAGGTCGTCTGGGGATGCCGCGCAATGACTCGATGCAATTGATCAAGAATATCCTGGCGTTTGGGGAACTGATCACCGAAGAACAGCCAATGAGGATGTTCGTTGAGTTCATGCCAGCGTTCATTTGACTTATCAAGTGGTGTAAAAAAGGCAGCCGGGTCAGAGACATGAATGATGACTGGTCGTTTGTGCTTGCCGCAGACGGCCCAAATTGGATCGAGCCTGGGATCATCGACCGGGACCAGCCGACCAGATTTGTCGCGATAGCGCAGTCCCAGTCTCTTATCGATCTTCAGACCTCGTGCACCCTGCTGAAACCCCTCTTCCAATCGGTTGGATTCACGTTCAGGCCAGTCGGGGTCATCGATTCCTTCGAAATTGATCAGAGCGAAGGTGGCAAAGCGACCAGGATGCCTCTTATCCAGAGCTTCGATCGTCTCTTTCAGGTTGTCTCCCCAACCACCGTCCAGGTTCACGACGGTTCGAACGCCGGCCTCGTTCATTTCATTCAGGTAGCGTTCAACCCGTTCGGCTGTCAAGAATTGAAGTCCGCCGCCAAGATGGTTGTGAATATCAATGACCGGAAATCGAGGAGTCTCAACAACGGTTTGTTTGGTCACCAGCATGGACCGAGGTTGCCAGTCACGCAGTTTCAATTCGCGGATATCGTCCTCTGAGAGAGCACTTTGATTTGAGATCCAAAGAAGTGTGACGGACAAAACAAATTCAAAACCGATGGTACGTTTCATTATGACGACTCCAAAAAGACAGAAATAACTGCGATTGAGTACTTGTCGACTTACTGACAGTTGAGACGAGGCATTCGCCTGCCGTTTTTCGATTCTTGCCACGGTTGGACGTGAAAAAGGAACGTTTTTCCTTGGAAAATTCATGTTGAATGGGACAGTATGGTAGAATGTGACGAAAACAATATCCGATAGAATGTAATTCGATGCTCGACATCACAATCCATTTTGACCGCCGAAAAATTGGTTCCTCAAGTTCTTATCGCGGCCAATTATATTTCAGCGTCATTCTGTTCGCTCTTTGCTTCTGTAATTCAATCAGCGGCCTTGCAGACGAAGGTACAGTTTTGCGCAATCGAATCGATGAGCTCATTCGGGATCTTGATGCTCGCACGTTGAGCGAACGGAGTCGAGCCGAGCGTCAAATCCTTGATCTGGGTCCCGTTGTTTTGAAGAAACTACCGGCCCCTGAATTGATTGAAAGTTCGCACGTGAGGGAGTCGATCCGGCGTATTCGAAAGCAACTCGAGCAACGGGCAGCGATAGAGTCTTCGAAGCCTTCTCGCGTCTCGTTGAAAGGCGAGTTTACGCTTCGGCAGATACTTGTCGAGATTCATCAACAGACCGGCAATGAGGTTTCCTTCGAAGACCAGGATTCCGTTCTGTGTGAGAAAGAGTTTGCCGTTGACTGGAACACTGTCACGTTTTGGGATTCCCTGGACGACCTTTGCGAACGAGGGGGGCTCGTTTGGAAGTTCGATGCAGGTTCGGACACACTTCAAATTTCGATCGCATTACGTTCCCAGGTGAAGATCCTGTCGGTGCAGCGCACGGGACCGTTCCGATTGGCCGTCGACTCCGTTGAGGTTCGATCCGTTGTTGGAGACCAACGTCATCAGCTACTGCGAGTGAGCGGCCGCTTGGCGATTGAACCACGTTTGAGGGCATTGTTTCTTTCGATGTCGGCGGCTGGTCTCAAGGCCAGGGATGACCAGGACAGACCATTGTCTGCTTGGAATCCGGAAGCGAAATACGAGCTTCCGGTGAGAGAGGGCGCTCACGAAGCTCCCGTCGTCTGGGACTTCGTTCTGCCGGCAGCCAATCGATTAAAGGAAATCGCAATTCGGGGACGGGTTCATTGCCAGATTGCCGCCGCCGTCGAGCTTATCGTTTTCGACCAAACGTCGCAGACTCGCGGCACGATTCGAAGGCGGGGAGGGGTCTCGGTTCGCCTCAGGGAGGTGGCGTTTAATGCAGTCGGCGACGACAGACTGGATGCCGAAATTGGGATAGTTGTCAGCTACGACAACGGAGGTCCTGCATTCGAATCCCATCGCACATGGATCTTTCACAATGCCGCTTATCTGGAAACCAAGTCCGGAATGAGGACTAGTTTTACGGAATTCGAAACAACTCAACAGTCAGATGGAGCGATCGCCGTCGACTATCGATGGCGGAATATCGTCGCCCCTTACAGTCAGTATGTTTTCATCTACGAAGCTCCGACACTGATCATTGATGTACCGATCGAACTCAACATTGACAAGATACCGATCGAGGTCGCCGAATGAAGCGGGCGGCTTAATTTATTTTGTCAACGCAGCAGCGATGCCCATCCCCCCCCCGACACACAGTCCTGCCAAACCCTGCTTAACTGCTCCTGACGCAATCCGATGTGCGAGATGCACGGCAAGACGAGCGCCCGATGCTCCGATGGGATGTCCGACTGCAATAGCACCGCCATTGACGTTGACTCGTTCAGGATCGAGCCCCAGTTCACGTTGGCAGGCGATCGCCTGAACGGCGAACGCTTCGTTGATTTCGATATGATCGAACTGGTCGACGCTCCAACCGTAATTCAGACACAATTTACGAATGGCGTGAACCGGCCCCAACCCCATTCGGGCGGGGTCACAGCCTTGGGTCGTTCCGCCCGCAAGTCGGGCAAGGACAGGCCAATCCTGCTGGATGGCAAACTCG
Source organism: Schlesneria sp. (assembly GCA_037142165.1). Classification (GTDB taxonomy): domain Bacteria; phylum Planctomycetota; class Planctomycetia; order Planctomycetales; family Planctomycetaceae; genus Schlesneria. The sequence continues at coordinate 3,020 of JBAXBD010000457.1, forward strand.
GAGTTCGCGACAACGAGCATTGCGGCTCCATCGTTAATCCCTGACGCATTTCCTGCGGTTACGGTTCCTGACGGACTGAACGCAGGTTTGAGTTTTGACAACTTTTCGACTGTCGTCTCGGCACGGGGATGTTCGTCAAACGAGAAATTTCCAACGGGAATCACTTCGTCGTCGAATGCATGCGATTGGAGGGCTGCCGCGTAACGCGCCTGACTGCGTGCCGCAAACTCGTCTTGTTCATGCCGCGTGATTTGAAATTCGCGGGCAAGTGTTTCTGCGGAAATCCCCATATGGGTGTGGTCGAAGCTATCGACTAAGCCATCACAAAGTAGCGAATCGATTAATGATCCGTCACCCAATTTATAGCCACGCCGTGCTTTGGGTAGGAGATAAGGTGCATTCGACATTGATTCTGTTCCGCCGCAAAGCACGGCTTTTGCATCGCCAGCTCGAATGGCTTGTGCGGCGAGCAGTACGGCCTGCAGTCCAGAAGCACACATCATATTCAATGTGTATGCCGTAACTTCGATTGGAAGGCAAAGTCGAACGGCGACCTGCCTGGCAATATTCATCCCCAGCCCTGCGCTCAAGACGTTGCCGAGAACGACGAGATCCAACTGATTTCGGTCAAGGTCCACCAACGCAGCCTGGGCCGCTTGGCATGCGAGGTCGACGGCTGAAAAATCGGCGATCGATCCCAGGAACCGCCCAAAAGGGGTTCGTTTTGCAGCAACGATTACGACTTCGGTCACGGAACGGTTCACAAAAAACGTTAAAACCTGATCAACGGCATCAGTCGCCAGAAGCCACTGACGATCATTTGATGCCAAATTAGAACATTCCGTGCGTCTGAGCGTAAGTCAGTTAATCGATTTCAGGTACTTGAATTAAACGTCAATCGCCGAATCATTGATGCATCAATTTGTCACAGCTTCTGAATCGTACGGAGACTGATGAATTCGACAGAAACTAGAAAGCAAGGCAAAACATCGAATATCGACTGAGTTGAAGCAGGGGCCTGATGAGTTTTCTTCGTGATAGCTCGTGTCGTGAAGACGCGGTGAAGTCGTTTCAGCGGCATCCCAATCTTTCGTTGTAGAAAAAAAGATCGTAACCGAAATATTCGGCGGATTCCGATCCTTCAAAAATAAGCTCGTTTCGCGAACACGCCCGCTCTGTTTCTGCTTCAGCGACGACAGTCACTTCGCCGACATCTTTCAGGTCAACTCAAAAACTTCAGATTGTTGTTTGATTCAATTTTTTGTGTGACAATGGTTACCTCTGCTGCTAAAATCGGACGCAGCGGAGTTGCGGGATGAAGCAGAGTTTAACGACTGACGTTTCCGCAAACGGCCACTCTTCAACTCGATCATATTCGATTCAAACGACGTTTTTTTCTGAAGAAAAGTTTCGTTCAGCCGAGCAGGCACGAAAAGAGGCTATGTATGCGCAAACAGATTCCACTTTGGGCAGCCCTGGGGTTTTTGATCGCTGATTGTCTTGCGACAAATTCGATGGCCAACGACAACATCAAGTTGATGAAAGTTCGCGAGCCCGTCAAATTTAACGCGGTTTCATCGACGAAAAACTGGACCGTTCCACAGCTTTGCGCCTCCTACAACTTTCCAAAGAATCTTGCCGGCGGTGGTGTCATTGGAATTGCTGAATTTGGAGGCGGATATTTCAAATCAGATCTCGATTTGTTTTCACAAACGTACATGAACGGAACGCCAATCAACATTTCCGATGTGAGCGTTGACGGGACCGTGAACAGCCCTTTTGTTGACATTGGTGCAGATGCGGAAGTGGCGTTGGACATTCAGATTGCTGCCGCCGCATATTACTACTGCACCGGTAAAGCACCGACAATCAAGGTGTTTTTTGCCGGCCAGAATGTCGTCACGACTGATGATTTCATTAACGCCAACACCCAGGTGATCAAGGCCGCTGCAGCCGCAGGTTGTGACGTCCTATCGATCAGTTGGGGTTTGGGTGAAGACACCGTTCTTCCAATCACCGCGACAAATTTCGAGGCAGCGGCCGCAGCGGCCGCGGGAACTGCGGGAAGTACAAAGGTGATGATGATTTTCGCCGCCTCAGGCGATGGTGATGCGACCAATGAAAGACAGGGATATTCGGATCGAAAGAATCATCTCATTCTCCCTTCATCAGCACCTCACGTCATCGCCGTGGGTGGGACGTCAAAAAAGACGGCAAGTGAAGTTGTCTGGAACAATGGTTACAGCTTGGGAACTTCCTATCCCTTAGGAACTGGCGGAGGTTACTCCGTGTTGTTTCCTACTCAATCGTGGCAGATTGGTGCTCCGGTGGCACCTGCAACAAATAATGGTCGGGGACGGATGGTGCCCGATGTGGCGGCCAATGCGGATCCAAACACACCCTATTACAT
>JBAXBD010000458.1:0-5420 GCA_037142165.1 Schlesneria sp.
GTGCAGCGGCGAGCAAAAGCAGACCTTTGGGTTCGGTCGGGTTTACGCGGACCGAACGTCTTAAGGCGCTCAGGCCTTCTTCCGCTTCCCCTAACTGAAAACAAAGCTGACTGAAGAATTCATACGTTTCCGGGTTGCCGGGGGCGGCAGCGATCAGGTCTCGCCCCGCTTGAATTGCCTTATCGCGTCGACCCAGTTTTTGTTCCAGCGTAGCGACCTGTTTCAGGTATTCCGTCCGGTATCGTCGGTCAATGGCGGCAAGCTTGGTATTGATGTCGACCGCCGCAAGAAGATTGTTCTGTGCTTCGTAAATCCTGGCAGAGGCCATCAGGATCGGAACGGATTGCGGTGCCAGCGTACTCGCCTTGGCAACCGCCTCAGCCGCTTCTTTCAACTGTCGTTCGGCTTCGTAGGCTCGCCCCAGCCAGAACCAGTGATCGGCATCTTTGGATTCCTTGTCTTTTTCCAGTTCGGCAATTCGTTCTTTCAGCTTATTCACCGCTTGAAGTTCGCGCAGTTCCCGCATCAGCCATGCTTCACGTTCTTCATCGTTTGCTGCCAGCTTTTTCACGATCGCCAATTGAGTGAGCGCCTGATCGTGTTGATCCGCCTGAGCCAGCAAGTCAGCCTGTTTGACCTGCAGGGCAAAATCCTTCGGATCGAGTTTGCAGGCTTCGGCGTTTGTCTCGACCGCTTCGGCCAGGTATCCAAAGCTTGCGAGAACTTCCGCCAGTCGAGCGACATTGGGAGCGGTCTTCAGCTTCCCCTCGGCAATCGCTCGCCAGGTCGCCATCGCCTCGTCTTTGCGCTTCAACGTATGAAAATACTCGCCAAGATATTCGCGGTACTGAGCCTGTTCGGGAGCGAGCGAGATCGCTTTCTGATACAGCTCAAGCGCCTCGTCGGTCATCTCCGCCTGACGAAACAGTTCCCCCACTTGAGAAGCAATGAGAGGGTCTTTCGGTTTCGCGGTGGTCAGTCGTCGCCAGACCGCCGCCGCGTCCTTCTTGCGAGTCGCTTCGTCTCGCGCCGTATCTTTCAGGATGACTCGGCCCCAATCGCGCAGCGTATCGGGGTTGTTCGGTTCATGCTTATCGAGCTGTTCATACTGCGCGATCGCCTCGGGATACTTTTGTTCGTACATCAACTGGCCGATCAGAGCATTTCGCAATTCCTTTTTCTTGGGGGCAAGTTTCAGCCCCTTTTCCAGCCAGGCCTGAGCCTCAGGTCCCCGACCCATTCCGGCCAACAGTCGCGACAAGCGAGAAACCGCTTCCAGATCTTCCGCGTTCTTTTTAATCCAGGCTTCGTAGTAGGTGATCAGACCAGACTGGTCATCGGTCCGCAGATAGACCGCCTCGATCCGGCGACGAACTTCGCGATACAGCCAGTTATCGGGATTGAGTTGCCCAAGCAGCTTTTCGAATTCGGCGATCGCTTCGTCTGACTTGCCCAGCCGCACTTTGATTTCGGCCGCTTCCATCTGGAACAGTGACTGGCGGTACTTGTCCTTCGTGGTCTTTGCCAGGCTCTGATATCGCGGCAAGGCTGCGGCAAACTCGTTCTCTTCGAGCAGCGTCGTCGCTATCTGTTCCTGAACCCGTGCGTCATTGGGAAACTGTTTCTCTAAACGGTTCCAGACTTCCAGCGCCTTGTCGGTTTTTTGGGCCCGTTGATACACACGACCTAAGGCCTGGAAAATATCGAGCAAGTCAGCTTGAGCAGGCTTGCGCTGAATCGATCGTTCGAGTGCTTCTGCTGCCTTGTCGGGTTGGCCGATGAGCACCAGCGACTGACCAAGGTAATAAGACGCGAGATAGTTGTCTTTGACAAGTTGCTCGGCCTGTGCGAACGCATCGACAGCCACGGCGTCTTGTCCGCGCAGCGATTCCAGCAGCCCGACGATCATCCATGCCGTACCCGCATCCGCTCCTTTGGCGGTTTGGGTCTTGTCGCGGTAGTTTTTGACCAGACTGTCCAACGAGCCTCGCTCGACATGAAAGCCATAAACTTTGTCGAGGGCCGTTCCGCGACGCGGGTTTTTTTCAAGCACGGTCACAAACCGGTCGGCAACTGATTTTTCCTTCGCCTCGTCCGGATCGACTTCTTGAGCCTTCAGAGGCGAGGAGAACAGCCCGCCTACCAGGCAGCAGAGCACCAGCCAATTGAATCCGACTCCCAAACGATGGCCCGACGTGCAAGCGAGGGATCTACTCGTGTCGGATCTTCTCTGAATCAACGTATCGAAGCGAAGTGAACTCATCACAAAAGCCTCCTGATCGTGAATTTTTCGCAGCCTTTTTTCGGCGACCTGGCGTGATGCCGGACGAGCGTCGCGCAAAAAAAGGCAATTGATGCGGGAAATGTCTGTCAGAAATACTCAGGCATTTTGTCTTGCCCGGCTTGCGTTGGGAAGCCATCAACGACAGAATTTTGCATCGCGTCGATCAGGGGGCTCCTCCTGTCGCACGGTTCAACGTGGTATGGACAACCTCGTCCATCAATTGTGTCTGGTAACCGAATCACTCGTAGGACAACCGCCGACCCCATAATTCAGCGACTCAGGTGCCACTGAATTGTCGGTTAAGTAAGGAATCCGCCCTCATGTCGACGACCGGTGAAACTCAACAACTGTGCGACCAGTTTCGTTCGGACTTCAAAACGTTGCGCGACGAAATCGGCAAAGTGATCGTAGGTAACGACGAGATTATCCGAGGGACATTGATCTGCCTGATCGGTGGTGGTCATGTTCTGCTGGAAGGTGTCCCCGGTCTGGGCAAGACGATGCTCGTACGAACGCTTGCCGATGCGCTGCATCTGAAATTCAGTCGCGTACAGTTTACCCCCGACCTGATGCCGGCCGACTTGCTTGGTACAAACGTCGTCCTGGAGACACCGGACAAACAAAAGAAGTTCGAGTTTCAACAGGGGCCAATCTTCACCAACGTGCTGCTTGCCGACGAAATCAATCGAGCAACTCCAAAAACCCAGTCGGCATTGCTTGAGGCGATGCAGGAACACACCGTCACGATCGCCGGACATACCTACAAATTGCCTGAACCGTTCTTTGTACTGGCAACCCAGAATCCGCTTGAAATGGAAGGGACATATCCCCTTCCCGAAGCACAGCTCGACCGCTTCTTCAGTAAGCTGATCGTCAAATTTCCGACTCTGAATGAACTGGAAACGATTCTCGATCGAACGACCGAAGCCAGGTCACCTCGTGCTCAACCGGTTCTTGCCGGAGATCGCATCCTGGCGATGAGTCAGCTCATTCGACAGATTCCGATCGCCGACGACGTTCGCCGATATGGAATCTCGCTCGTCCTGGCGACTCACCCTGACCATGCGACAGCACCCGATGTGACGAAGCGTTACGTCCGTTACGGCAGCAGTCCGCGAGGGGCTCAGTCGTTGATCCTGGCAGCAAAGATCCTGGCGATCCTGGACGGTCGTTATCACGTCGCACGCGACGACATTCGGGCCATTGCCCTGAACGTCCTGCGGCACCGAATCATCCTGAACTTTGAAGGACAGGCCGAAGGGGTTCAAACAGACGCCGTCGTCGAAGGGATTCTGAAGAGCGTCCCTAATTGAAAACAACTTAACAAGTTTGTCCCTTGCGCGTCGGGCGAACGAATAATCCAGGCTGGTGCGTTCCCCATCTCAGTATTCGGGTGACACTGGATGACCCTCTTCGGTCACCCAGTGCTCTTAGATTGCCTCAAAAAAAGAGAAGACACTGCGTCTCCGAAGACTCCGATGCAGTGGCACAAAATACGTCGCTCGCGTTCAAATCTTCACCAGTCCGATCGCTGCCTGATTCGAGATTTATTGTGATGACACCAGCCGTGCGGTATGATCCTGTCCTCCCACGGCTGTTTATGTTTTACTTCGATTTGTCATTTCAGTATTCAGGGACGTTGCAACAATTCATCGGTTGTTACGAGACAGATTCCTGAACGGTTTGGTTTGGGCTCACCAGCGACTCAGAAAGATGTTCATGCGATGGATTCATCAGCCTGTGCTTGCGCGCACAGTGTTTCCTTTTATCACGTTGACCACGCTCTTCGGATGCACGGAACCAGAACCAGCTGTCATCGAAAAAACGGTGTATAACGCACCCGCTGCAAGCCAGGCCGTCGAGTTTGCAGATGACGTTTTTGATGCGAATGTTGTCCCGGCGTTCGTGCCTGATCGAGTCGATCCGCGTGAGGCGAACGGTTGGTCGGTCAATCTGAGCTCCGCAGTGACGAAGCTTGATCAGGTCCTTTTGAAGCCCGACTCTGATGAGGCTTTGCTGAAAATTCATGCGAATTATCGGGACGCCATTCAAAGCGTTCAATCACCTGATGTCACCGTGCTCCCCTCGATCAATCTGATCGATGGAAAAGCCAAACAGTTTGACGACGGTCTTTATGCCGCCCTGGAACAACACTGGTTTCAAGATCTCGCTGCCGAGTTCCCCGGTGATTTGACGTTCCTGAAGGAACTTGCGGCGGCTGTGCCAGCCGACAGTCGGGCTGCGGCCTATTTCGCCATTGGTCTGGAATTGGCCGGAATTACGATTCCAGCGACGAATCAAGCTTCGATCGCATCGTTCAAAAGCCGCTATAATTCAGACCTTGTCCAAAGCAAGCCGATCGGTTTTTACGCGTGGAACGAGAAGCTGCAACGGTGTTATCGAACCGGTCGCTTTTTCCAGATGGAATTCGAACAGGACGATAACGATTGGATGCAACCAGTGATTCGTGTGCTTCAAACGAAATCCGAACTGCAGGCGACGTATCGACAAATTCTTGCACGTTGGGCTCGATTGAGTAATTCGCCGCCGCGACTGACGGTGCTGGATCTGGTTGAAAACTCCACAGGACAGGATCTTGCCAGGGTTCGCCGTCAGCGAAATCTGACGACAACCAGCGTCTCGCTGTTTCCCCCTGGATCGAATCGTGAATCCGAGCTGGTTCGTCGACTGTTTCCCAGCGGGTTCTCGGCAAGAAGTGACATCATGCGAGAACTCGTGAAAGCGATCCGAAGCGGAACAATTGATCTTCATCCGACAGAGAACAGCGGATGGTATGACTATCAGGTCTATGCACTGGAAACGCTGCTGGTGCCGAAACAGGGGGAAGAATCGAAATCGCTTTTACTGTCCGGCACCTATAAACGACGTCGGCTGGAAGCCTTCCAGGCCTTGATCACGAAACGCAAAGAGACCCAAGTGCTGCGTGGTGAATCCAAAGTGAAAGTCGAGTCTGCTCCGTTAGCGTCAGAACGGCTGGAGCAATTTTCACCCAGGCTGCGACTGGAACCCGCGCCGACCTATTATTTGCGGATGGCTCGGTCGTATCGTTTCCTGAACAAGGCTCTTCACGAGTTTGTCTCTGAGCCTCAGTTGACGACGCTACACGGGTTAACGG
>JBAXBD010000459.1:0-5405 GCA_037142165.1 Schlesneria sp.
GTGAGAAGTTCCCTGACCGGATGAGATTCCAGGCCACGGAGTATCGAACGATTTCTTGCTGTCGAAAAACGAAAGTTGATCAGCCGATGTCCATTCTTCGACGACTGTCGGTTCGTCCTGAAAGCCAAGCTGCTGTTTGACGTATCGCATCAGCACTAAGCTCGGAGCGAAGAGCATCCCCATCAGCAAGAACTCAATGGGTAGTAGCAATCCCTGGCTGAATACGGTTTCAAAATGTCTCGAAAAAAAGCGGTTCCAGAAGGACACGACAAGAAGAGTGCCAATACTGAGGTAGGGGCCGTACGGAATTTCACGCGTCGGACGAAATGTGAATGTGAGGGCAGTTGCGACGAGGGCACAGACCGGAGCTACCACAAAAAACACAATCAGCGAGGCTTGCCAGCCGAGAAAGCTTCCGATCATCTGCATCAGAATAACATCACCAGACCCCATCGCTTCTCGCTGAAAGGCCCAATGTCCTGCAATGCGCACCAACCGGACTGCACCACCGCCAATGGCGAGGCCAAGCAGACTTGAGATCAAACCGTGCCAATGAGGATGTTCGTTCAGCCAAGGGATTTGTACAGGGAGAAACGTTATCCAATGCAGCCAGTCCGGCAGAACGGACTGTAACCCATTCAACTCTTGCGGCGAGAAAAACCAGGCTGGCCATAACGTTGGCGCACCCAGAATAAAAGCACCGATGCACCCAAGAATCATACCAGGAACCGTGACTCCATCGGGAATGATCATCAAATCAAAATCAATGAACGTCGCAATCAGCAGCGCTTCCGCCAGGATTAAGAAATAAATGTATTCGGCATTCACCAGCCAGACGTGTGTCTGGAAACTCAACCCCTGTTGCCCCAATGCTCCCAACGGTGAGTAGAGAGCACTCGATTCAACCTTGGCATAGAAGCCCGCAGGGACGATCGCCAAATAAAGCACAACCCACAACAGACCGTTAAAAAACTCGATTAACGCATATCGAACGGAAATCGAGTGACGGCAGAATCGGCAGCGTCCGCGCAGAATTAACCAACCGATGATCGGAATGTTGTCGATGGACCAGATCCGTTTTTTGCAATACGGACACGAGGAGGGAGGGTGATTTAAACCCTTCAGTTGATCCCACAAACGCTCGTGCTGCGGAATCCGATAGATACAGACATTGAGAAAGCTACCGACAACTGCGCCAAAGACAAACAGCCATGTGAGGACGATTACGAGTGGAATATCGTAGGGAATCATGAACAAATCTCCTTTCGATATTCAGCGGGAAGCTGAAGGAGAATCCGTTGAAGAAGAGCTTCAATTGAAGATCCCTCTGACAAAACAGTAATCGTTGCACATTGTTGATAGAGTGGTTCACGCTGCATGACGAGCGTTCGAATCTCGTTGATTCCCCCCGTCGCTGTCAGGTTTGGACGGTGGCCCGATGCGGAACCATCCCTGAGAATGCGTTTCGCAATCGTTTCTACGCTGGCTTGAAGCCAAATGACGGGACCTGCGGCACAAAAATCTTTTCGGGTCGCTTCATTCAAGATCGCGCCACCGCCAGCCGCCAGCACAAGCCGGTCCCGCTTCAGCAGATGCACCAGTACTTCTCGCTCAAGTCGACGGAATTCAGGCTCACCGTCGGTCGCAAAGATTTCTCGAATCGACCGGCCCGAGTAATTTTCGAGCTCAACATCCGCGTCAACCCAATCGAAATTCAGTCTCGATGCTAATCGAGGAGCAATTGTGCTTTTCCCAGTGCCACGGTAGCCAATCAGGGTGATAAGCATGTCAGCGAGCGGTCAATCAAAAAAGGAATGGCATCGCAATCCGAAGAGCATTAGCAGACTCGATACAAAGAAGCCTGTGCGATGAAAAGATTAGAGCGCATCGCCCTAGCGGGGGGAAGCGGGAGGGAGGTGATTTCTGTCACGAATTGTGAAATTCGTGTGTCGGACGACTACGACACGGCCGAGCAGACGTCATCCATCAGCCAATGATTGATATCGCTTAACATCTTGCTCGTTGGTGAGGTTCCGGCTTCGTTGTAGACTCGGGTACCAATCTGCATCCCCGAGGAATACAACATCCGGCCTGCTGCAACGACATCACCAACTTTGCATGTTCTCGAATTCGTTGAGGTCGCTAAAAGAACCCGCTTGTTTCGCAGTTCGCGAAAGCGCGGGTGCGGGATCTTTAATTCTGGAAACGAGCCGCAGAAACAGGCGGCTCCGCCAAACCATTCTGGCTTTTGCAAGATGAGTTCCATGGCAGAGGACGCACCGCTGCCAAATCCTGCGAGATAAATTCTCTCGCTGTGGATGTGGTATTGACGCCGCATGTCAAGCACCAGCGATTCCACATCATTGATCAGCGTTTGGAGATCCTCGGGGGAATTGGACCAGGCAAATCCGCCGCCACAATCGAGATTTCCTCTGAGTGCCAGTCCGATGTAGTTTCGCTCGCTGATGTTTGGCATTACGGACGAAACTTCTGTTTCGTCGAAGCCATCTCCATGAAACCAGACGACAAGCGGGTAGGCGTACCCTGCTTCGTAATGTTCTGGCAGATGAATTGCGTGCGGTCGGTCGGTTGTCGGACGATGCAGAAAGGGGCTCGATTCTCCTGCGTGAAGAGTTTCGATCAGTTCGATGATTTCGCCGTGAGTTGGCAGTTCGTCCTCGTCGAAACTACCTTCGATTACGGTTTCTTCGAAAGGATGCGTCAAATCCTGAAACCGTCGGCCCCACGGGGTCGATTCGAAGCGTTCAGAATCACCAGACTGCGATTCGAAGTCAAAAAAGGAGTCTTCGATCATTTCCGCGAATCTCCTGACTGATTATTCAATGAAATGCTGGTGCGTACGGTGTTCGATACCAATTGTCGATTCTCGCTGGAATTTTTCGCTGACCGACCATTCGCAGCATCCATAGCTGCACGTTCATCCAAAAACGCGATGCTTTCTCGTACTTCGCTCATTGGAAAATGCTTTCCGGGGCATTCCGTTGCTTTCACGTCGCCATGCCCCACAATCTTGCTTTCCACAATTCCATATTCTCGTTTCAGAATTCCAACCAGACGTTTGATCGATGCCGTTTGAGCCGCCGTCGGTGGCTCTTTTTCAAAGTTTCCGATTAAGACAATTCCAATACCGTGTTGATTGAAGTCTGCGACTCCAGCATGCGCTCCTTGCATCTGTTGTCGCCAGCGAAATGTGGGCTCAATCTCACCGTCTGTCATCCCCTTGCCGTTGCCGATGACGAAATGATAGCCGATTCCCAGCCAGTGCTTGCCATTTTTGTCTTTTCGTTTCAAATGCTCTTCATGAATACTGTCAACGCTTCCACTTTCGGATGCGGTATGGTGCAGGACGATGTAGTTCCAGTCTCTCGATTCGGAATCGGGTTTCCACGGGTTTGTTTTTGTGATCGGGTCAATTGGATGCGTTGTCGGCGGGCTGAAAGGCTCCGTCGGTACGGGAAGTACGGGGGCAGGTCGCATTGGGGGCGAGATCGAAGTTGTCGGCGGTACGACGGTCGACTGGTAACATCCAGAACAACCCCAACCACAGACGATCAACCATGCCCCCCACACAACTCGCCAGGAATTACCCTGAGCGAGGCGAGCCTCTTGATTAGCCAGCGCGTGTAACATGCTGCGATTCATGCCCAGTCCATTGGGTAGTTCAGCTCGCCCAAGCGTGGGTGCCAAGGCGAAAGGGACTGTAGTTTTCTCATGAATTCATGTCAACGTAGAGTGTTTTGGCAACAGAGTTTCAGGCGGCAGAAGACCACAAAACATTGTGAAGAAAGGCGGGATTTACCGGCTGTAAGCCCCTTTTGAGGGGCCGAAAACTTGACGCAGTTTCCGCCAGCTTCGTAATTGTCACGATACACGCGAATTTCGGGTGTTTTCAATGACGCTTCACGTTTTGATCAAGTTCCGCACCAGAACGACCATTTCCGCAACATGTGAATGGATGTAACCGATTCGAGATTCGGTTCTTGAATGGCTCGGTCAGTCCCGATAAGATCGCGGTGTTGCTGACCCGTGTAAACGACAATTTGTTCTCCCCTCTATCAACAAAGCTTCGAGGTTATGTCGAAAGCGACGGACATCCGAATCAAGAGTGCCGCGTGCGCCATCGAGTCCCTTCCATTTCGGGCTCCGCTGAAATTCGGCGGTCGTGTGATCCAAAGCACGCTTTTGATCAACGTGGACGTGGAAGTGGAATCACGCGATGGAAAGCGTCATGCAAGCGGCTTCGGAAGCATGCCACTTGGAAACATCTGGTCATGGCCTTCCGACAAGGTGACGCCCGAACAAAGCGAAGGGATGATGCGACGCTTCGCGGAAGAAGTCGTTGATCTCGCCGGTGAATGTACAGAGTATGGGCACCCGATCGACCTGGTCTACCACTTGTCGGCGGAATATCATCATCTTTCGAAGCATCTGGCAACACAGCTGAAACTTCCAGAGCCAATGCCCGAGTTAGCACAACTCGTCGCCGCCAGTCCGTTCGATGCCGCGCTTCATGATGCTTACGGTCGAATTCATAACTTGAACAGCTTTGACACGCTGTCATCAAAGTTCATGAATTACGACCTGTCAGAATACCTCGATGTGGAATTTAAGGGAGATTACCTCGACAAATACACGCTTCGTCAGCCGAAGGATCGGATGCCGCTGTATCATCTGGTCGGAGCACTCGATCCCTTATCAGAAGAAGAGATCACGAAGAAAATAGGGGACGGGCTTCCCGAAACGTTACCACAATGGATTGCGTTCAACGGTTTGACACATCTGAAGATCAAGTTGGCGGGCGACAATTTTGACTGGGATGTCGCACGAACTCTGGCCGTAAACAGTGTGTCTGAAGTCGCTCAGGCAAAGCGTGGTTGCAAACAGTGGAATTACTCGGTTGATTTCAACGAGAAATGCCCAAATGCCGCATACGTCGTCGATTTCCTCAATAAGATTAAGTCACAATCGCAAGCAGCGTTTGATCGGATTCAATACGTCGAACAGCCGACCCATCGTGACTTGCGAGCACATCCAGAAAATAAAATGCACGAAGCGGCGAGAATCAAGCCGATCGTGATCGATGAATCTCTCGTTGACTTCGACACGTTGTTGCTGGCCCGGGAACAAGGCTATACAGGTGCCGCTCTGAAAGCATGCAAGGGACAAACCGACACGTTGTTGTTAGGTGCGGCCATTCAGAAGTACGGGATGTTTCTTTGTGTGCAGGATTTGACCTGTCCCGGTTATTCGTTTCTCCATTCCGCTAGCATCGCCGCTCACCTTCCCGGAGTCGCGGCGATCGAAGGAAACGCCCGGCAGTTCTGTCCTGCTGGCAACAAGCCTTGGGCGAAACGCTTTCCGTCAATGTTCGATATCACCGACGG
>JBAXBD010000460.1:0-5402 GCA_037142165.1 Schlesneria sp.
GCTGCAAGAATCCGCTCTTTTACTCGCCAGCGAATTCTGATAACCATTTCAATGTGACATGAGAATTGCCGTGGCTGGCATGGGGTTTCGCACTCAGCCAAGCTGGCAGAAAATCGAAGGGAGTCGAAGCTGATCGGAAGACGTTGTATTCCGATAGCTGGCCGAAGGAAGGCAAAACCGTGCGATCGCGCCTGTGGTCTCTCATTTTACGGGAATTGCCATACCCATTGCGTTGGTTCGCGCTTGAGGTGATTCGCGTTTTCAACTGGCTGGATCACTCTGCTGCACAAATTGCAAAAGGTTTTCGAGAATCTCCAGCCTGGTACTTCGTCACGCTCGTCGGAACGTTTGCGGTTCTGTTGACCATCGCCATGTTTATTTCGCTGGTCAATGAAACTTCTCGGAACCGTCCGAAAGCAGTCGCATCGCAATCAAAAGCGAACCTCAGTCGTCGTGATCTTGAATTAATGCATGAATGGACAGTGCAGGACCATTGGCGAGTTGCTCACCTGTTCGTTCCCGAACAACCAACTCCAATCACTCAAGACATTCAACTCGATAGTCGCCTGTTCGATTCCAGAAAATCTTCATCCAGAAACCGTTATCGCAACAAAGATTCTGACCGAAATTCGCTGGTTCCGCGTTCAGATGTCGTGGGAAACCTTGACGTCCGCCTCGATCTCAGTCGTCCAAAAAAGGCACAGCAAGATCGTCGGACGATTACGGGAACGGTACTCAACCCCGGCACTGACGTGTCTCATCAACGTTCCGAGCCTCGAATTCAAAAACGCGACTCGCGCTTACTTGTCCAAGCCGCTTGGGAATTCGGCTCTGACTGTAACCGATTCGATCAAGCTTCCGGACCACCGCGTCATTACGTTCCAATTCCCGAGCCTGAACTTCCCAGCGTGCCGGTTCGCCGAAATCAGCCTGATCTTGCGTTTGAAATGTCGATGGAACGCCAGTTCACTACGGCGGGACGGTTTCCGCCCGGCTCACATCTGGTTCGTCAATCAGAACTCAGCGTGTTTCCAGAGAATTTTCAACGCTTCCCCAGCGCACTTGTTTCTCACGAAGAAGGCCCTTGGAAATGGCGCTCGTTTCATTCATCGTCGCACACCCATTTTTCCAAAGTAAAACCATACGAACGAGTTGGAACATTCATTCGATCTGAACGCCAGGATTCCTCTGCCGACGAATACGATGAGTCGTTACGAGCAGTCGCTGATGTCGCGCTACGCATTGAATTGTTTGCACCGAGATCCGTATCGGCCGGTGAGCCACATCAATCAGCGCTGCTGATCATCAACGAAGGACCAGATTCTGTTTCCCAGGTCGAAGTGAAGGAATTTCTTTCTGATCGTCAGACCGTGATCGACGCATCCCCGGATGCCAACTGCGAATCGGCTGTGGAACCCAACTCAGGTGTCTCTGAAAAAATGTGGCATCGCCAATTCCCCGAACTTTTGCCAGGCGCGGAGCAGGAACTCACATTAAAATGGGTTACTGAAGGAAGTCATCGGCTGATCCAACGAGCACGAGTCATCGCCCGAGCCGAGATCTCGACGTACACCGAAGTCAGTCGGCCACCCGAGCTTCAACAGATGCCTTCGATCCCACCGGAACGAATCGAGTATCACCCCGCACTTGCGTGTGACATCCAATATCTCGACCGAGTCCACGTCGGGGATGATGTCGAAATGGAAATCACGGTTCGTAACACGGGTGATGTCACGTTGCATAACGTCAAATTTGAAATTGAATTTCCCAGCCAGTTCTCGCATCCAGAAGGTCAAGCGGTCGTGTTCGACGCGGGAAGCCTGTCGGTCAAGGGGCAAAAGGAAACCGTTCTCAGATTTTCGGCGGTCGAAGCTGGCGAGGCGGTGAACCTGATCCGCCTGACCTCGGCAGAACAAGTTCACGCGAGTGGAAGCAATACGATCCAGGTTACTGAACGACGTCCGGAAAAGAATTCCGAAGCGCCAACACCGGAACCTGTCCCCACCAAGCCTCCAGCCAATTGGAAGCTTACGAATCCCGCGACTTCTCAGATACAATCACCAGAAGCCAAAAGCTGTTGCTGTCAGAAGCTGCAGGTCTCACGAGTCGAACCGGTTGTCCAGTTTCCCTGACACCTGGTCGTGATCATCGGGTCCTTGGTTTGATCTGTTCTGTCGAGATCGCGACGTCTTTTCCGAGTAGATGCTTATCAAAGAATTGCTCCATTCGTCGAGGGACATCGGGAGTTGCAAAGTTTCCATGTCCGCCGCCTGTCACCGGTATCAGTAACGCCTCAATCCCGACGTTCTTGAGCGCCGCAGCCAGCAGTTCCGACTGATTGAATGGCACCACTGGGTCGCTCGTACCATGAATCAGCATGAATGGCGGATCATTCTTCGAAACGTAGGTGATCGGCGACGCCTTGCGAGCGGCGTCTTGATTCTCCTGAATCGCACCGCCGCCGACCAGCCGTGATTCTGGCGAATTCGGGTTATTGTGAGAGCCACCCATCGTCAGTAAGTCAGTCGGACCATACTGATCGACGACGCAGGCGACTCGACTGCTTTCCTTCACATGTTCACCGAGTGCCCCTTCAAGTTCCGGCACATCACCACTTGTCCCCAGCATGGCAACCAGATGCCCCCCAGCCGAGTTTCCCGTCACTCCGATGCGGTCGGCATCAAGGTTGTACTTTCTGGCATTTGCCCTCAACCAACGTATTGCGGCTTTGCAATCATGAATCTGAGCCGGCCAGATCGCTTCACCGGTCAGTCGATATCCGACAGAGACCCCCGCGTACTCACCCGTCATCACCAGCGGGCGGACTGTGCCAAATCCGCCCCGCTTGTCTCCCGCTTGCCAGCCTCCTCCATGGATGAAAACGACAACTGGCAGAGGCTTATCCCCCTTGGTGGTCTTGGGCACGTAAAGATCCAGCCGTTGTCGAGGATTCTCGGTACCCGCATAGGGAATATCGAGTTCCGCTTTGATCGATTCAGGTATACTTTGCGGTTGACCAAGACCTGCGACCTGACGCTTGACGAACGCTCGATCTTCTTCTGCAGTGATGATGCCATCCTTGTCGGTATCGATCTGATCAAACAACGGCCCTGGGAATTCGTCCTTGGTCAGTTTGCCATCCTGATTGCGATCTCGTCGACGGAATTGCTCGCTGGTTTCTTGAGCGATAAGGGGCGATGCAATGAGTAGTGCGACGACAAGACTTCGGTATAACATAGTGCCGGACACTTTCTGATTGGCTCGCAGATTGTTCTTTTTCGATGTCATTCGCAGAACCGAAATTTTAACCAGAGAAAGCAACTCAAGAAAGGTTCTGTCCTGGATCCCTTGTCAATTGGATAAAATACCATGCGAAACGAAATAAAAGCCGATATTGCGCCGCCCGACACGATTGAGGCCTACATAGCGCAATTCCCAAGCGACGTCCAGAAAAGTCTGCAGAAGATCCGCACCATCGTTCAACTTGCCGCTCCAGGTGCGACTGAAGCAATCAAATATCAAATTCCGACGTTTGTGCTGAATGGAAATCTTGTCCATTTCGCGGCGTTCGCGAACCACATCGGGTTCTATCCAACGCAGTCTGGCATCGAAAATTTTAAGGACGAATTATCGTCCTATAAAAGTGGAAAAGGATCGGTTCAATTCCCGCTCGATCAGGCAATTCCATTCAGCCTGATCAAGAAGATTGTAAAGTTCCGAGTGAAAGAATCGCTCGAGAAGGCCGAGAAGACGTCGTCGAAGAAAACCAAGCGTTGATCAGGCCAGTTAATAAGCCCCTTGATGGCGTTGCCCTATTTCGTCCCGGTCGGTTGCTGCTTCAGGCTGTCGAGATACGCGACGATGTCCGCAAAGTTTTCCAGTGTCAGGCCGTCTTTTAAGCCGTTGGGCATCAGAGACACAGGGCTGCGTGATTTCTCGTCGATCTCTGATGCCGCAATCTTGTGGAGATCCCCTTTGCCGTCCAGCAGTTCCACACCCTCCGGACTATCCGACTTCAGCAAACCGTTAAACACCACCCCACTGTTCGTGACCACGACATAGACATCGTAGCCATTCGCAATACGGTTCGAGGGTTCCAGGACCGATCGAATCAGCTCTTCGCGAGGGTATTTCGCAGCGATCCCGATCAAATCCGGACCGATCTTCCCGCCGATACCTCCGACGGAATGACATTTCGCACAGGCGACTCCCTTCGGGTCTTCAAAGATCACTTTTCCTCGGGCGGCATTACCAGCGTTCTTCGTCGCGTATTCCGAGTAAGCACCAATATCGAGTTTCGGTGCGACGTTTTCGTAGAGGAATGAATACTTCGCTTCCCTGGTCCGAACCGCCAGACTGAATTCCCAGCCGCCGCCAGTATTACCGGTCTTAAACCAGATGTGATTAATCCCCTTCTTCAGATCGACGGAGATTGTTCCCTGTTCCGCCCCCCAGCCCCGATTGCCGAGGAATTCATAAACCTGTTGACCATTCACATACAACACCGCCTGATCATCGCTTCCGAGAACCAGCGATCGTGGTCCGTCGCTGTCTGCTTCAACAGCGGCGTACGCCATCGCCCACATGTCGCCGCTGCTGCCGAGCAGATTACCTGCGTTGAAACGACCTTGTTTGTCGTCGGTTGAAACTGATTTCCATTTCAGCCGCTGGTCACCGACGGCAAATTCCTGCTGCAAGTCCGCAGCCTGGCTGACGTCAAACTTGGGAAATTCCTCCTCCTTCGGAAACGGCCCAGCCAATTGCCATTTTTGAATCGGTGCAGGTGCGGAAAAGACGGCCTGTAATGGTCCGCGCGCTCCGTTCGGCAATTCGTTTAACTCGTGCAATTTGATGATGTCAGGACCAACAACATTGCGCAAAGCAACCAATGCGTCCAGTGATGATTTCCTCAGGTCGTTGTTCGGACTGACCAATCCATCCAGATAAAGTGGCAACGCCCGTCGATCGGGTATCATCGCCAAAGCCTGTTGGGCTTCGAATTTCAATGCCGAATTGGATGCCGCAAGGATCATGGCGGGAACCGCATCAGGCGATTTAATCTGACCGAGCGTCGCCAGAACAATTTTTGATACTGTAACGTCAGGATCGCTTAACAACGGGGTCAGAAGAGCCGCTGCACCAGCACCGCGAATTGCCCCAAGTGTCTTAGCCGCGGCCGAGCGGACACTTGTGCGAGAATCGGATAGCCGTCGCTCGGTGATCGCGATCGCATCCTCACTTTTCAGAGTCGCTAACGACTCGAATGCCAGCCCGGTCAATTGTTCGGAACTGGCATCGGCAGCGACGATCTTGATCAACTGCTGAACGGCCTCAGGAGATCCGATGGCCGTAATCCCCTTGACCGCTTCCTGTCGCAACGCATCTTCGGACGCGGAGTCACC
>JBAXBD010000461.1:0-5398 GCA_037142165.1 Schlesneria sp.
ATGTAACCCGAGCCTGAAGGTTCTAAAAGACACTCGTTGATCCGATTGCCGTGCACATTGTGCATGAAGATCTGATTGCGATATTTCGCTGGCCAATTGTCGGCGAGGTAAATCATTGCTCCACAATGGGCGTGGCCGCCACCTGCGGCAAGCGTGTCGGAAGGAGCGTGTGGCTCGTGGCCCCACCAGGCGTGATCGGCCAGATTCCCGACATAATGCGCGTGGTCGGCAATCGTTTTGATGTCGTCGAAAGTATAAGGATTGAAGTGTTGCCCACCCTGACGATGGTAACGCCCCCCCTGCACCATGTGCCACAAATGAGGAATCACACAGGCAGTAATAAACGCCTGACCGCGATCATTGAAATCAACGCCCCACGGATTACTCGTGCCATGCGAAAAGACTTCGAATTGATGTCTGGTTGGATGGTATCGCCAGACACCCGCGTTCAATCCCTGACGTTCGTCATCCTTTGAACCAGGCTTTCCAACTTTGGAATGCGTGAAGACCCCGTGGCATCCGTAAAGCCAACCATCTGGACCCCAGATGAATGCATTCAAAGTCTCATGCGTATCCTGCCAGCCAAATCCGTCGAGTAACACCGTTGCGCCAGGGGGAACGTCTTTCGGAAAGATGACCCCTTGAGGCGGAACCGCATTCTCGACTTTATCGGGAACATCATCGCCATCCCGATCCGGGATGAACATCAGGTACGGTGCGGCACCAACCCAGACACCGCCAAAACCGAGTTCCAGTCCGCTGACAAGATTCAGACCTTCGATGAAGATTTTTCTCGATTCGAACGAACCATCGCCGTCGGAATCTTCGAGAATCACGATCTTGTCTTTTCCCTGTCCGTCAGCCGCGCGATTCGGGTAAGTGTATGCCTCGGCAACCCATAAACGGCCTCGCTTGTCGATCGTGAAAGCGATCGGCTGATGAACGAGTGGTTCGCCAGCGGCCAATGCAACGCGGAATCCATCAGGTACCGTCATATTTGCAGCAGCGGCTTCGGGCGACAGTCCTTCTGCCATCACAATCGGCTTCTTTGGCTGAGCCGCCTTCCATTCGGCTTCCGAGACAGTGGCCACAGTCTGGCGTAGAACATGGCATCCCTTCATGCCACCGACAACAATGTCGGGATGCTTATCACCGTTCAGATCACCAACACTCAATTGTCGGCCAACGCCTGACTCTCCGTCAGCAAGGTACGGAATCCAGGTGACTCCGTCTTTTCCGCGAACCAGCTTGAACCAATAGACAACGGCGCCAGCATCCCACATGGGGCTTCTGTCATGGTGCGACCAATACGTCTTCCCGGTCACGATGTCTTTCAGGCCATCGCCGTCGATGTCCTGAAGGGCGACCGTATGTAATTCAGTGAAGAGAACGCCATACGGGTTTTCATCGGGTTTTTCACCCATGATTAAGTGTTTGGTAAAACTAATCTTCTCACCCTCTTTGACTTGTTCGAACCACGCCAGGCCAAACGCATGAGCCTGCAAGCTGGAGATGATGTCATTATCACCATCGCCATCGATGTCGTAGGCGAACATGTCACCCCCGCCTGCTCCTGTGAACTGGTACTTGTGCAGCGTCCACAACGGATCACCTTCAAGCGATTTCGGCTGCTGAAGCCAGCCGTCCTTATAGAGCACATCCTGCAGACCATCGCCGTCGACATCCCCGACACCCAACCCGTGGCCGAAAGGGGTATCCGCAATCTTTCCACTGATGACATGCAGGGCCTGAGGCGCGAAGGGCTGCTTGGGATCAAACTTCAGATAACCAAACACGCCATCGGCTGCAAAGACCAGTTCGGGCGAAGAATCGCCGACAAGATTGACGAATTGAGGCGACTCATTGCCAACCTGATCGAAGATCTTGTGCCGCGCCCAATGAATTTCAGCGTTTTGAGGCCCCGGATTCACAAAGATAAAACCGGGTGTCCCCGGCAAGCCCGCAGTCAGCACGTCGTTCCAACCGTCGCCGTTGAAGTCGTGAACCCACGAGAAAAAGTTGTCGGAATAACCTCGTCGATTTTGAGGCTTCGCCGGATAGATTTCATGCCGTTGAGTGAACTCAGGTCCCTCCCACCAATAAGGACCATGCACAATATCGGGATTGCCGTCCTTGTTCAGGTCACCGAAACCTGCCCCTTCTGAAAAATACTCGTCGGTCAACTGCTGGCGTTCAAACCGATGAACTTGAAAGTCTTTGGCTTCGACGTGGAAAGCCCAGGCGGACAAACAAACGAAAAGAACTGTCGAACGACGCATATTGAGAATCTCGGTTATTGAGAGGAGGATCTGGTCAGGCCAACGCCGCGAAGGATGTTTCGAGAACGGTTTTTCGTTTTTGCAAAAATGTAAAATGGAGAGACTACGTTACTGAATCGTCATAGCACCGAACTTACTGAATCACACTTTACTTGAGTAATTTACCGATCGCTTCAACCAACACCGCTTCTGCCTCCGGAGCAGTACGGGAGACGTAACTTGTTTCATACCCCCCTTGCCCGTAAGCGATTGCGGTCCCGATATAACCTGCTCCGTAGTCACCATAGCCTGCGGTACAGACAAAACGATCAGGCCGCATTTTCTGTGCGGCAAGTTGGTATTCGATGAAGATTTCTCCGGGTAGATTGAGGATAACCGCTTGACCGAATCGCAGACAACTGAGGTCGATCGTTTGTTTGGCCATCACGCGACGTGCGTAAGCGATATCCTTGGCAGCCCGAATACGTTCAGTCGGCTTCGCTCTTTCATCAAGCAGAACCTTTTCGATATCCGCCAGATTTAAAAGTCGGTCTCGAAGCGGCAACACAACCGGTTCAACTCGCCACTCAACGTCCTTGGCGGTGATCGGAACTCGTTTCGTATTTTTCCACGCCTGTTCCATGCCCGCAGCCAGCCGCTCGGTCAATTCGATTCGTGCTTCAGGCGAGCCATTATTGTATTTACCAGCAGCGACATTTCCGCCGGCTCCATTAAAGTGCACGTGAAACAATTTCGGTTCGGCTCGATCACGGGTGGCTCGTGCCAGCCCGACAAAGTCCGAGCTGACAGCCCCTTTTCCATAATGGCTTTGTGGATGAGTTGCGTAATAGGTGACCGAAATCAATGGCACGTCACCGTTCCAGAAGCTGAGTAATTTCAGTTCGGGATCTATCACTCCTTCAGGCGCAGCAATCGCGTCAGGATCTTTGGTCGAACTTAAACGGACGATTTTCACCTTCCCGTCATCACCGAGAATTCGACGATTCGACGCGACTCGATCGACCTTTGCCTGTCCCGTTCCGATATGCGTGAACGGCTGCGCTGTCGCGAGCGATCCCTTAACAACTGCTTCAAGGCGTTTGAGTGACTCCTTTACGAAGGGAACGTTACATGCCTTACTTTCGATTCCCAAAGGGGCCAGCAATTCGATCTCACTCAAGTCAAACCCTGGCGCATCATGTTGATGTAATGCATGAACAGCGACTCGCGATGGTGAAGTTCCAGCCCCTTTCGCCAGCGTTTCGCGCCAGGCGTCGTAGCCCGAATTACCAAGTCCGACAAAATCAACGGCACAAAGTACGATCGGGTCGGAGGCACCAAGGATCACCACGCCGCGAACAAACAGCGGGTCGTCGATCTTGGACGCTTCCGTCACAAACCCTTCGCACAGTGCTGAACCGAGTGGAGGAGTGACATCCAGTTGAAACGTCCCAATCCGTAGTGACTGAGCCTCCGCCGAGACCGACATTGCCATGCCGCAAACGAAGCCAACAAGCAGAACGATTGGTCGAGTCATCATGTTGTTTCCATTCGATTTCAATCGCGGTGGGTCTTGCGCCAACATTTATTTGCTACGAGGGAGTACAGCAAACAACCGAGTCGGACCGCCGGTTCCTGTTGTGATCTTAATGGGGGCGACGACCAGGAAAAAGTTGCGAGCAGGAAGTTTGTCGAGATGCGCAACATTTTCTAAACCATACCGCCCCGCTCCATTGATAACGTGATGAACAATGAAATCTTTCGACGGGCCATGGTCGATGCTCAGTGTATCAATTCCAACGCCTCGAATTTGACGTTCCTTGATGAGCCACCGTGCGGCCTCGGCAGAAAAACCGGGGAAGTGCATTTTTCCCTGCAGATCCTGATTTCGGTATCGAACATTGCTGTCCCAGAAGCGGTTCCAACCGGTCTTTAAGAGTACGATCGCACCCGTGGGAATGGCGCCATTGGCCTGTTCCCAATTTGTCACGTCGGCCACAGTCAATCGGTAATCCGGATCAGCTTCGGCAGCCATCGAGACATCCAGAACAACACCGGGAGCAAACAGGTCGGTCGGTTTGATTTCATCCAGACTTGGCTGCCCCTGCTCGAAATGACATGGGGCGTCAATATGTGTTCCAAAATGTTCTGGCATGGCAAAAGCTTTCGAGAAGACTCCGTTTTTCTCGATGGTGGCAATCGTCTTTAACTCAAAAGGCTGATAATCAGCACCGGGCCAGAAAGGACTCTTCTCGTTCAGACCATGCGTCAAATCGACCAGTTGGACATCCCCTGCAGCCAGTTGCCCCAAGGTGACATTCCGTACGGAATCATTTTTCCCAAACGAATCCTCAGCTCTGACAAGTGCACTTAAAGGAAAAACGGGGAACACCGTCTGGATCACAAAAAAGGCGAGGGCCACTCGACGGACTGTTTTCTCTCGTAGAGACCGGAGCAATGACATTGTTCCCGTTATGCAAGTTTTATCATCGATTTCTGGCAGATTTGAATTCCGCATGTTTTGCTCTCTGAATGGAAAAGGATGCGATTAACTCCTGTGATAGATCGTACTGACTTCTCCCGAACTTGTGGTGTCACCAGAAGCTGAAAAATCAAATGGCCGCGTGCTCGTGGCAATGACAACCACATGACAAATGAAACCAGCGATTATCACTTTCCCAACGATCGACAGTGTTCAGGCCATCACGAAGTTGTGTATTCTACTTTTTGGTGCCACGGAAGAATTTCGAAGCCACGAACCTTCTTCACGGCGAGTCATCGTCCCCCTCGATGCAATAGAAAGAATCACGTGTTACGACAGAGATTGCGCTTTCTCAGTATTTTCAGTCTTCTTTCAGCGTTCCTGATGGTGACAACCGTTGTCGCCCAAGAGGCCACACCGTCGGTTGTCAAACCGATCTGGCCAGCGAAGCCGCCAGGTGACACCGTGGAACTCCCTCCCGAACAAGATGTCACCAAGCCTGATGCCAAAGATGCTGGAGGCAAGCGGATTATTCGATTGACGAATGTCTCCATTCCAACGATCTCGATTTACCGTCCCTCCAAGGAAACCGATACGGGTACTTCAATCATCATCTGTCCTGGTGGCGGTCATTCCATCCTTGCCTTCAATCATGAAG
>JBAXBD010000462.1:0-5387 GCA_037142165.1 Schlesneria sp.
AGTTGGAATGGCGAAATCCCAGGCACGCTCCCCATGGTGTCCGGAACCGGGGAAGCCCCTTCGGGCATCGTCAGCTATGAGTCGGACGGCTTTCCAGAGGATTATCGAGGTACTCTGCTTGTCGGCAGTTGGGGTGATCATCGTATCGACAAATTCGTGCTCAAGCCGCGAGGAATTTCGTTCGAGTCTATCCCACAACCGATCATCAAAGGGGATGACAACTTTCGGCCAGTCGGTTTGGCCGTGGCCCCTGATGGTTCGATGTATGTCACGGACTGGGTTTCCAAGGAATATAAGCTTCATGGAAAAGGCCGTGTGTGGCGAGTCTCCGCGAAGGACGAACCAAAGCGATTGGCCACTCCGGCACTAACGATCAACGCTGAAACCCCGCCCAAAGAATTGCTTAACCGACTCGACTCACCGGTGCTCAACGTGCGGCGGCTCGCGGCAAAGTTGCTGGCTTCAACCGAAGAAGGCAGAACGGCGTTCGGAACGATCGAACACCATCCTGTTCAAGGGAGAGAGTCTCGTCGGATTTATGAAGTGGTCAACTCACTCTTTAGCGTTACAGCGACGGGACGCGAGAAATTCCCATTCATGGAAGGCCTGGACTTGTCTGATCCGTTTTTGTTGTCTGAAACGATCAATCAAATCGTCGAGTTGAAACCAACTGCTGAATCTCTCCATAAGCTCGTCAACGAGACAAGCGATCTAGCCCTGACAAAATCGGGATCTCAAACTCGTCAATTCGAGCTTCGTCAAATCGCGATCTTATTGGCGGCGCGAACGAGCTTTCCCAAGGATCAGTCGTTTGTACAATTTGGTCTGCACAGCCCATCACCTGTGATCCGTCGCCTGGCCGTTCAATGGGCTGGGGAAGAGAAGTTAAAGGATCTTCGGCCCCAAGTTGAAAAAGTCCTTGCGTCGGAACCAATGACGACAGACTTGTTCATGGCATGCCTTGCGTCCTTGTCGTTGTTCGATGGCAAGCCGCCAGCCGAATTTGAAAAAACTCCTCCGTCAAACTACATCCTTGCGATCGTCAACGATGGGGCTCGTTCCGCTTCGCTGCGAGCCACGGCGCTACGAATCCTATCCCCGTCACAAAAAGAGCTTGATTCCAAGCTGCTTGGCGGGATGCTGGCAACGAATGACCCAGGATTGCAGCGTGAAGCAGTCAGAACATTACAACATTCACCAATTCCGGAGCGCGACGAATTGCTGCGAAGTATCGCAGCCAACGAGTCGCTCGACCTCAACCTTCGCGCAGATGCCGTAGCGGGACTCGCCAGCCTGAATCCTCAACAAAAACCGGCCCCGGCGACGCTTGATTTGTTAGTCAAACTGGCATCGGAGAAAATGAGCCTCCCTTTAAGGATCGAAGCAATTCGATCACTTCGCAGTTCGGTCACGGCAAAACAGACTCAACTGCCACGCAACGATCGAGGGTCAGAGGCACTCAAGCAGCTCCTTTCGAACTTGCCAAACGAACCGGAAACAGCCCGTAAACAACTGGCCAGCGCTTTAGACTATGCGCTTGGTTCGCGTGCCCCTGTTGAACCTAGCCAGCTTCTGAGTGAACTGAATGCAACGGGAAGTTCGCCGTCATCAAACGATTCAGCTGAGTCAGGTCGGCGGGCGTTTTTCCATACCAGCGGAGCTGGTTGCTATAAATGTCATACGGTCGGTGGTCGGGGCGGACAAGTTGGACCAGACCTGACGGTTATCGCCAG
This sequence comes from Schlesneria sp., assembly GCA_037142165.1. Taxonomy (GTDB): domain Bacteria; phylum Planctomycetota; class Planctomycetia; order Planctomycetales; family Planctomycetaceae; genus Schlesneria. The sequence goes on from JBAXBD010000462.1 coordinate 1,734, forward strand.
AACAATGAGCCGTCAGAAACTCGCCGAGTCGATTCTCGAACCCAGCAAAGAGATCTCACCACAGTTTACAACATGGGCGATCGAAACAACGGCCGGCAAGGTCATGACAGGCATGCTGCTGGGTGAAGAAGTTAACGGCGATCTACGGTTGGGAAATAACCTTGGCGAAGTCTTCTTCGTACCATTCAAAGAGATCGAATCTCGCACTCCACTGAAGACGTCAATCATGCCCGAAAAACTGCACGAATCGATGACAGCAGACGAATTCCGCGATCTCATCGCGTATTTGGAAACGCTTAAGTAACTTCGACTCGGATCGCATAACGCAGTTTTGCCGAACTTGAACGAGGATTTGCCCGTTGTTCTTCAGGCGACGGTCGAATGACGTCTTCGGCAATCGACGAGAAAATTCCGTCTCGAAGTCCGTCCTTGAAGGCTCGCTTGACCCTTCGGTCTTCGCCTGAATGAAACGTTAAAATGGCAACTCGACCGCCTGGTTTTAGACAGGCGGGTAGTTGCCTTAAGAACGAATCTAATGCTCCAAACTCGTCGTTGACGGCGATGCGTAAGGCTTGAAAGACTCGGCGGATGGTTTGTTTGATGTCATCTTCGTCTTTGTTTCGTTGCTTTTTCACAAAGTCAGCGACGACGTTGGCAAGATCGGTTGTTGTTTTGAACGGGTAATTCTCGTGTGCTTCAAGAATGACGCTGGCGAGTTTTACCGATTGCGGCTCGTCAGCATTCATTTCCAGCAATCGAGCCAATTCCTTTTCATCCAACTTCGACAAGAGCACAGACGCGGGTTGACCATGCTCAGGATTCAGCCGCATGTCGAGTGGTCCGTCAGCCTTGTAGGTGAACCCGCGACTCGGGTCGTCGAGTTGCATGGACGACAGTCCCAGATCGGCGAGGATCACATCGGCACCTTCCGGCGATTTGGAAAAGATCACCTTTGAGATGCCTGCATAGTTCATTCGCTGAACGATCAATGAATCAGCAGGAAAACCGAGCGCACGCAGACGTTCCTCGGTTTTCGGCAGTTCCACCGGATCGGCGTCAACGGCAATTAAACATCCGCCTGGCTGCACCGCTGCCAGAAGTTCCCTCGCGTGACCGCCGTAACCCAACGTGCAGTCGACGGCGATGTCACCCGGTTGAGGAGCGAGGATTTTCAGTATCTCTTGCACCATGATCGGTCTGTGAGTTCCCGCAGGAGTTTTTCCGCTGGCCACGACCTTGGCGACATCGTCCGCATATTTCTCAGGTTGAAGTTCTTTGTATTTCTCGTGGAACTGCTGCGGGTTCTTCCCTTTATAACGAGGGCGGCGAGGAGTTTTTTCGGACGATTCGTCGGTCATAATTAATACCGATTCGCCTTATCGGAAATATCTTTTCGGCACCAAGCTCCATCCCATCGGATGCATTTCACTGCCTGATAGGCACGTAGTTTTGCTTCTGAAATCGTGTCACCAATAGCAGTCACACCCAAAACTCGGCCACCGTCGTTGACGATCTGGTCGCCGATCCGTCGTGTTCCTGCGTGGAATACTTTCGTTTCGGGAACAAGTGCCGCTTCCTCAAGCCCACGAATCGGATGCCCCTTTTCGTAGTCCCCTGGATAGCCGCCTGATGCCATGACAACACAAAGTGACGGACGTGGGTCCCAGTCCAAAGGCTCGATCTGGTCCAACTTGCCGTCAGCAACCGCAAACATCGTTAATGCCAGATCAGACTTCAATCGCATTAATACAGCCTGAGTCTCTGGATCACCGAGACGAACGTTGAATTCCAGAACTTTCGGGCCCTGGCTGGTCAGCATCAGTCCCGCATAAAGACAGCCGCGAAATGGACGGCCTTCTTTGTTCATCTCATGAACGATCGGAATCAAAATCTTCTCGACGACCGTATCGACGATCTCATCAGTGATGATCGGAGTTGGGCTATAAGCCCCCATGCCACCGGTATTCGGTCCCAAGTCTCCGTCATAAGCGGCCTTGTGATCTTGAGCCGCTTCGAGAGGAACAATGGTATTTCCGTCGACGAATGCTAGCAGGCTGGCCTCTTCCCCTTCGAGACGATCTTCGACGACGATTCTCAATCCGGCCTCGCCGAATTCACGTTGGAGCAGCATCCGTTTGATCGCTTCGCGGGCTTCTTCGTTGTTGGAGCATACGGTCACTCCTTTGCCTGCCGCCAATCCGTCGGCCTTGATCACAAAACGGTCACCCGGTTCGCGTTCTTCGATGTAACTCATCGCTTCGGCGGAGTTCGTGAACACGCGAAAGTCAGCCGTAGGAACATTGGCTTTCCGCATCATTTCCTTAGCGAATTTTTTCGAGCCTTCCAGTTCGGCGGCGACTTTTGATGGACCAAAGACGCGTAAGCCCGCCTTCTGGAATTCGTCGGCGATGCCGAGCACCAACGGTACTTCAGGACCGACCACCGTGAGATCGATCTTTTCTTTTTGGGCGAATTTGATCAGGCGAGGGATATCCGTGGCCTGAATTTCAACGTTGGTACATTCCAGGCTGGTCCCTGCATTGCCTGGCGCGCAAAACACCTGCGTCACTGAAGGCGATTGTTTCAATTTCCAGACGAGAGCATGTTCGCGGCCACCACTGCCAATAACAAGAACTTTCATATCGGGACGACATCCTGCGAAAATCGATTGCGTTAAAGAATTGCCCACCGCTCCGAGAAGTCATTGCAATCACTTGCGATTGACCAGACTCAAGCACGGACACCGGGCAAACAATCGATTGTAAAGACTTGAACGCGACTTGCCTATTACGCAAGGATGATTCTGTGGCACGGAGTGTGTTCACTGGTTCTTAACGAATTCTGTCGCAGGGGTGCGGTTTCCCGTATTCACGCATCCGTTCAGAGTTGTTGATCAAGCTTCTATTATTTAAAAATGGGGCGTCGCCAAGACCACGGCAGCGTCTACGATAGAACGAGACCGAAACAGCGTCTCAATCACGAATGCTTGGATTTGATCTGTCGTCCAACACTCATAAAAACCGATTCTCCAAGGGAATGTGAATGATTCGTAAGATTCTGTTAACGGCATGTCTGGGGTTTGTTTCTTCCGTTTGTTTCGCAGAAATTTCTGACTGGCCTCAGTTTCGTGGGCCGAATGGGTCGGGGATTGCCGTCGGGGCAAAGCCACCTGTTAAATTCGGACCTGAGCAAAATGTGAAATGGAAGGTGGCGGTCCCCTCTGGTGCGTCTTCGCCGGTCATCGTGGGAGATAAACTGTTCCTTACCGCGTTCGATGAAAGCAAACTTTTTACGATCGCGTATTCCACGAACAATGGCCGGGAACTCTGGCGGGCGGAGGCGCCTGCGAAGACGATTGAAGCGTACCACAAGACCGAGGGGAGCCCTGCGTCGTCTTCCGTGGCGACCGACGGCAAAACGGTCGTTTCTTATTTTGGGTCGTGCGGTGTCTTTGCTTACGACCTGACGGGAAAGCAACTCTGGAAATACGATTTGCCGATGGCCAAAACAGCAGCGGACTTCGGCACCGGCGTTTCTCCGATCCTCGTCGATGGACTCGTAGTCCTGCTGCGCGACGAAATGAACGAACCCAAAATCATGGCCCTCAATGTCACGAATGGTCGTCCAAAGTGGGAAACGAAGCGGCAGTCCCCC
>JBAXBD010000463.1:0-5381 GCA_037142165.1 Schlesneria sp.
GGAGGCGGTGATCTCGCCGGCGAACTGCGGAATCGGAGGATATGCCGCAACCGGAATTGCGTTTGATGCAAAAGCGGCCAAGGTTGTCGCGATCGATGCGAATGCGGTGGCCCCGGCTGCAGCGACGCCAGAGATGTTCCCGGTCATATCGACCCCTGGATCATCCGACTATAAGTTCCCCGATGGCAAGCATAAAACAGGTGCTTTGTCTGTCGCTGTTCCGGGATTGCTTGCAGGGCTCTTGCACTGGCTGGATCGATTCGGATCACTCGATCGGCGGACAATAATGGGACCGGCGATCAGGCAGGCCCGCGACGGCATCCGGCTCGATAAAGACCAGTCGCGAACCTGGCTGCAATTGCGGGCGGAAGGTCTCGGCGAAAAGTCGACGAGCCTTGCTGAGATCCCAGATTTCATCCCCATGGGCGAACTGGCAGATTCACTGGAAGCCATCGCACAGGAAGGAGTCTCTGTCTTCTACTCGGGACGGATCGGTCGGACGATCGTTGACCATCTGCAGAAACGAGGTGGAATACTGACACGCGACGATTTTGAGGCGTATCGGCCACTCGATGTCACCCCTGTCAGTGTCAATCTTCGTCAGCATCAGGTCTTTGCCCCCCCGCCGGGATCAGGCGGACTCACCTCGTTGCAGATGGCCGCACTGTATGACCGACTGGCTGAGGAAACCTCCGTTCCCAAGCCAGGCAGCGCGGAGTCGATCGAGTTTTCGATTGAGATCGCCAAGGTGGTCTGGGCGGAACGACTCACGACGCTGGGAGATCCTCGTGCCATGACCGTGGAACCTCAGTCGCTGCTGGAAGAATCGCATCTCAACGAACTGCTGGCCCGAATTCGTGATGGGCTCAGGAAGCCATCGCCGGGGAAATTGATTGCGCCCGATCCTCTGCTCGGCACCGTACATCTCATCGCGGCAGACGCGGCTGGCAATGTCGTTTCGTGGACTCAGACGCATGGAGGAGGATTCGGATCACGCGTCATGGTTCCGGGGACCGGCATCGTACTCGGGCACGGAATGTGCCGATTCGAGCCACGTTCTGGCTGGGTCAACTCTGTGGGACCGGGAAAGCGGCCGCTGCACAACATGTGTCCCGTCCTTGGTCTTCACGATGGAAAACCGGTAATCGCCGCAGGTGCCGCAGGAGGCAGAACGATTGTTAACAACTCTGGTACTCTGCTGATCAATCGACTGGTCAGTGGCTTGAATGCCGTGGATTCGGTAACAGCCCCACGGGTTCAGTGTGAATCGCTGGAACCTGTCATTCTGGAAGAATCGATCGGTAACGGCGTTGTCGATTCACTGCGAGCTCGAGGGCACCTGGTGAAGACCGTTTCCCGCGATGCGGGTACTGCCCATCTTTTGGTGAGCGAGCAGGGTCAGTGGCACGGTGCCGCCGAACCTCGCGCGCCGAAGGCCGCTGTCGCAGCACCGGGAGCTTGAGCGATCAGCTCTTTTGGCTGGGCCGTTTTGAATCGCCAGCCCGTTTGATAACACCGACAGTTCACAGGAAAAATGAAGGACATGTGTGTTTCTTCATATTTAAAAGGTGTTGCGAGAAAATGATCTCCGAAGGTTTGGATTCCCGGTGACGGGCTTTTAGAATTCGCCTGCGTTGACTTCAACCGTTCCAAATCGCGCTTTAAAAAGGTCATGCTGATGAAGTCGTTACTCGCCGTTATAGGGACTGCACTTCTGCTCGTTCTTGCGGTCGGACTGGGTGCGGCCCGACAAGTGTCCACGGTTGGTGACAAACCTGTCGAGATCGCCGTACTGACCGAAGCGACCTGGGACAAATTCTTGCCTGAAGGAAAAGAGGTCGACGCTATCTACGGTGACGTGGTTTTGCGAAACGGCTATGTCTCTGCAGTGATCGCTCAGCCTCTGGCGACTCGACACGCCAATATGACAGTGCGGGATGTGGCGGGGGCAATCATCGATTTCACCGTACTGTCGTTGCCGAATGATCAACTCGCCGCTTTCTATCCAGGAAAGAAAGTGTTCCCCTACCGGACCCTGACGGCACTCGATACCAGCGGTAAAGATCTTTCCACGGAGACACCGATCACATCGCAGAAGTCTGTGGGAGTGGCCGTTAAAGCCGAAGGAAGCGACGAACGTCCTGAAGCGGTTGTGTCATATGAATTGAGTCCTGCAGATCGATTCTTGACCGTGACGACCACGTTTACGAACCGTACCTCACAAACTCAGACCGTCACACTCGAAGACGATTTCCGAGCCGATGGCGGCAAGGAAGAGATGTCACGTACTCCGAATGGCACCGTCGATCGATTCTGGCTTGAAGACCGCTTCTGGGCTCAAGCCTACGGACTCGATGCCGAAGGCTACAAACTGCAACTGACCAGCGATGCGAAGGTCACGTCGATCCGCTACGAAAACAGTCAGGGTTTGTCAAAGATCACTCTTGAACCGGCTAAGTCCTATCAACTGAAACGCCGCTTTTATCCCGGCGCAAATCTTCCCGCCGTGAACGCGATTGCCGCAAATCTTGCCCCTGGCAATTCGACAGCGGTCCCGATTGCCATCAGAAACAAAAGCAATCGATCAATACCGAAAACATTAATCGAATTCAAAAAGGGAGAGATTTCCTATGGAACGGTCAGGACGGACGCCGAAGGGATGGCTTCCGTCGTACTTCCAAACGAAGAGCTGACAGCCGACGTCTATGCGTTCGGACGGAAGATTGCATCGAGTCTTCCTGTCCCGATCAGCCCTCGTCCCCTTGTCCTGACAGTCGATTTTGATCCTGGAATCGTCTCTGCAACAATCACAGACGGCGACGGTCGCTTGATTCCCTGCAAAGTCGAATTCAAGCCACTGGGGGACGATTCCAAACTCGATTTCGGTCCTGAAACGGGTGAGTTCGCTGTTCGAAATCTGGTCTACACGGCCAGCGGGAAATTTCACCGACCTGTACCATCCGGCAAATACGCTGTGACAATCAGTCACGGCCCCGAGTTTGACGCGGTCTTCACCGAGATCACGGTTCAGCCCGGTGAAACCGTTCCGCTCGTCGCAAAACTGATTCGAACTGTGGAAACACCCGGTTGGGTGAGCGGCGAGTTTCACAGTCACAGCAGTCCTTCAGGCGACAATACCTCCAGCCAACTTGGGCGAGTCCTGAATCTGGCTGCGGAACAAATCGAATTCGCCCCGTGTACCGAACACAACCGGGTCAGCACCTATCAGCCGCACATCGACCGATTAGGGCTCCGTTCACAGTTGGCGACGGTATCCGGAATCGAAATGACCGGAGTCCCCCTCCCCTTAAACCACCAGAACGCCTTCCCGATGAAGCTGACTCCCCGAACGCAAGATGGCGGAGGTCCAATCGCTGGACCCGATCTGGAAACACAGATCGAGCGACTGGCGTTGCATGACGACCGAAGTGAAAAGCTGATTCAGGTCAATCATCCCGATATCGGCTGGATGTTTTACGACAAGGACGGGGATGGCAAACCGGACAGTGGCTTCGAACGAGCGTTTCCGTTTATGGACGTCATTGAAATTCATCCCATCGACCGTGTCCTGAATTTAGGCCCATTTACCGAGATCGACGGCAAGCAATACCACAACACGATCTTCAACTGGCTGCAACTGCTGAACCAGGGCTTTCGGATTTATGGCGTCGTGAACACGGATGCACACTACAACTTCCACGGATCAGGCTGGCTGCGGAATTGGATCCAGTCGTCGACGGATGACCCGGCCAAGATCGATTCCATGGAAATGGTTCGTGCGGCCGAGCGTGGCCGATTGGTCATGTCGAACGGCCCCTACCTTGAAGTGACCGCTCAGGAATCAGGCAAATCCGAAGTTCACGTCGCCGGACAAGACCTGAAAGCAATGTCTGGCAAGATCTCGCTGAAGGTCCGCGTGCAATGCCCGAACTGGCTGGACGTGAATCGAGTCTTCGTCCTGGTCAATGGGCGGATTCACGAAACGCACAACTACTCTCGCGAGAAAACACCGGACGCTTTCCGCGGCGGCGTCGTGAAATTTGATCGTACGCTCGATCTCGAATTGAAATCCGACGCCCATATCATCGTGGCAACAGGGAATTCCGCCGGAAACCTCCTCTCGATCTACGGATCGGAATACGGCAAATCACAACCGACTGCGATGACGAATCCGATCTTCGTCGACATCAACGGCAACGGATTCCAGCCAAACAAGGATACACTCGGCGAACCATTGCCGACGAAATTTCCCAGGTAACTCAAAAAAAAGAGTGAACCGAAACTGCTTCAGCTTCGGCTGACTGGCAAATGGACGCTCAACAACGAAAAACTCGCGATGCCTGGCTGGCTCTGAGATGTCAACTCGGAGAATCGCTGGCGTTTCGTGAGCTGGTTGCTGAGTTCGAACGACCATTGGCCTATTTTGTTTCTAAGATGATCGGCGATCAGGACGCCGCCTGGGATGTACTTCAACTCGTCTGGATTCGCGCCTTTCGGCAGATAAAGCGATTGCAGAATCCAGATCAGGTCCGTCCCTGGCTTTACGGCATCGCGCACGGACTGGCGGTTGATCATCTCCGAAAGCGGGATTCCCTCCGGCGTATCGAACGTGAATACGCTGAAGAACATCCTGAGGAAATGGATGCCAAAGCCACTTTTACCACCGAAGAAATCGCGGCGGTTCATCAGGCTCTTGATCATTTAGACCTGAGACTGCGTGAGGTCCTGACGTTGTATTTCCTCGAAGATTTGTCGATCGCCGAAGTGGCCGGGATCGTTGGTGTTCCAGAGGGGACTGTGAAGTCCCGGCTGTATCACGCACGTCGCGCTCTGAGGTCGTTAGTTTTTGTGAATAGCGAAAGATGAGAAATGATCCGTAGCTGCGGCTTCCAGCCGCAGAAGAAAAATTATCGGAGGCTGGAAGCCTCCGCTACAAAAACTGACAACATGTCTGCGTGAACGGCTGAAAGGGATGAACCATGAGTGAATCGCCAAACAAGTTTCGCGAGCAATTACTGGCTCAGAATGAGCCGACTCAAGAACGGCGGATCCAATACGAAAAGGAGACTCAAGCCATGCTGAATCAACTCGAAGCCGGATTCCGGCGAGAAAAGTGGGGGACTGGAATCCTCTGGATTTATGCAACGCTCTTCATGACAGCCGCACTGCTTATCACAGGCTATCGAAATCAGGTCCAGCCCGAGATTTTGATACTGGCGTTTGCATTCACATTACTGATTGTGGGGGCCGTAGAACTGGTCAAACATTTCATCAATCGGAGCCGTGTCGAAGTTCTAAAAGAATTAAAAGTCATGCAGATGCAGATCTTCGAACTGAAGTCGCATTTGCCGGAAGTATCTGGGATGAAGGATGAAGGATGA
>JBAXBD010000464.1:0-5358 GCA_037142165.1 Schlesneria sp.
AAAGTCTGACTCCAGGTCCCCCAGCAATGAAAGCCGAGCATCGGCCCGTTCGACGTTAATCCCCTGCGGCAGCGAAAGGTTTTTTACGGCCAGTGACTGGTCGTAATTTGTTCCAGGCGTGTTTGTAACGACTCGATTGGCGTCGCCGACGACCAGCGGAGCGAACTTTGGCCCCAGAAAACCCGGCCCGTACGCGGCGGGACTGAACTGGGTATACGGTGCCACGGCAACAAAGTTCGGAAGATCGGAATTCCCTTGTCCAAGCTCTTTGCTGAATAGGGAACCAAGAGTCGGATAGTCGATCGGACCTTGAGGAAGATTACCGGTTCTCAACAGGTACGTTGCCCGCGTGTGATCCCCTTCTTTGGTGCTCATCGAACGGATCGGGGCGCAGTACTGCATCAGTTTGGCCACCTGAGGCAAATGCTCGCAAATTTGGATCCCTGGAACCGACGTATCGATCGGCTTGAACTGACCGCCGTTTTCATGCCCCGGCTTCATATCAAACGTATCGGTTTGCGGAGGACCCCCGGTCATCCACAGCAGGATCACCGACCGACGACGATCGGGCGACTTGCTGACTTCATTCGCCAATGCTGGCAACCAGCGAGACATCGACGATCCAAACGCCCCACAGGCCGATAACTTCATCAGATCGCGACGAGAAAGCATGCTGCGGTCAGTCATAACAAATCTCCTGTTTTGAATCCTGACGATCCGAGTGGCTGGCCCTCGGCTTCTCAAATTTAGTGATTGAACAAGAACTCAGAACTATTCAGCAGTGCCCAGAAGAGATCGGCCAGCGCTTGTTTCTGATTCTTTGCCGGTCCACCTGAGTCGACATACTTCGTCAGCCTCTCTAACTCATCGAGCCGAGGTTTTCGAGTTAATGCCGCCAGGTAAAGAGCGTTGATCCGATCAGGCGTCTTCATCCAGGGAAATTCAACAACTGCGGTGAGTGTCGAACTCTGGTCCAGGTTGGTTGCTGCCGATGTAAACTGACCATTCATCAACGCGAGGGCCTGAAGAATGGACGTCTGCCGCTCGGTCGGCGAGTTATTATCGGGGGCAAACAGTTCCAGAAATTCGCCTCGTGCTCCGTTCTGGTTGAACTGAAACGGTTGCTGCTGCTGGAACGATTCCAGATGCCCGACAGCGACGGCGATCGAATCGAATAGTTGCTCGCCCGTCAGACCCTGTACCGCCATTCTCGCAAACTGTTGCGGCTCGTTCTGCGAATCGTGAGTCTTGCGACTCGTCCGCTGATAGGTTTGCGATGCGGTAATCCCTCGAATCAGGTATTTCAAATCGAAATCATGAGCCGCAAAGTCTGCTGCCAGTTCGTCCAATAGCTCTGGGTGGCTCGGTTTGTTTGTCCCACCAAAATCGTCAATCGGATCAACGATTCCCACCCCGAAGAAATGTCCCCATAAGCGATTGACCACCGCTTTGGCGAAATAGGGATTTTGTTTCGCTGTCATCCAGTCTGCTAATGTCTTACGTGAACTGATGCGCGATCGCCATTGCGGTTGAGTCCCATCCAGATATGTCGCCTGGACCACCGTTTCATGATCTGGAATCGTTAATTCGCGTCGGTCAAACACTTCCTTGACCTGACCGATGACGTCTTCATTTCGGGTCGTCCGTTCGATCCCCGCGAAGAACGCGGCATATCCCCAGAACTGTTCCTGCTTCCACGAGTCGTAAGGATGATTATGGCATTGGGCACATTCAATCCGAATCCCCAGAAACATTCGCGAAGTGGCGGAGGCGAGATTTTCCGGTTTGATCTGCTTGGTCGTGAAAAAGGCGATCGGCGAAACCGTTCCAGTATTCTGTAACGCGGCATTCATACTGCGATCACCCGTAAGAGGTGTCGTCATCAGCTCATAGACCATCGCATCGTAATGGGTGTTATTCCCAAGGTGTTGCCTGAGCCACGCCTGAAACCCAGGTCGCTGAGCCTGCCCCTGCAAGTCCGTCGCCGATTCAGGCATCATCACGCGAGTCCAGAAATTACTGAAATTGGTGATGTAATGGGGACTTTCAAGCAGTTGGTCGACCAGCCGACGCCGCTGTTCAAGCGATTCGTCTCGCAGGAATTGCCGTGCATCGGCCACGGGCGGAATGGAACCCGCAACATGCAGCGACACGCGACGCAAAAACTCCGCATCACCCGCCCTGGGTGCCGGAGTCACCCCGTCAGATTTCCAGCGAGCCTCGATTCGCCGATCAATCAGATCGGCAAGATTCTGAACTTCGTCGCCCACGACATCACCGACAAAAATCAGCATCAGGCTGATCAAGCACGCCAATGACAACGATCTCGTTCTTAGAAAAAGAGCATTAAATCGACAAACTTTTGTACCGAAGAGATGCGATCGAGCCGTTTGTGTCATGATTCAGTTCCCAAACCAACCCAGGACGATTCCGGTAATCCTTTCAGACCCCCAACCATTAACAGACGGAACGTCTGATTTGTCAAGCCCGCTGTTGTCGTTTCGGAAACTTCGCTTGATCCGACACTCTGAATGAAGGCTTTTGATAGGACAAAAACAAAAAACCACCTCCCCTGCGGAAGTAGTTAACGGGCCTTTGCCCCAGACGACTTGTACCAAAGTGGGATTAAGCCCCCGCAGTCCCAATGTCCGTCTCGTTAAATGCCTCGATTGACTGTTCGAGTTCGGGAAGTTTGTTTTCGATCACGTCCCAGACGATGTCAGCATTGACTTGGAAATACGCGTGAGCAAGCCAGTCGCGCATTCCAGCGATTTTAGTCCATTCAATATTTGGCAACTTCAGCCGAATCTCGGGAGGTATCGGTTTGGCCGCCTCGCCGATGATCTCCAGATTACGCAACACTGCATCATAAGCCAGTTTGATGGGTGACCAGTCTGGTTTGATCAAACCCCGCCGAATATCTTCGAATGCGCTGACAGGCTTCCAGAATATCGCTGAGATACGACTGCCAGTCACGGGACATACACGGCCTCGCGCTCAATTCGAGGACGCAAACTTGGACGGAGGTCGGAGCGAATCGCCAAATCGACGCCCGAGCCAAATAACTCCTCCAAGTGCAATTTGAGTCCCATATAATTGTCGAACGTGGGGCGATCCGCGAAGTCAACCAGAATATCCAAATCGCTGTCGTGCCGGGCTTCATTGCGAGCGACGGAACCAAAAATTGCCAAGTCGCGTACACCGAATCTCTGCCGAATACCGGACATGTGCTCAGACAACAACTGCACCGTTTCGTGAACGTTCATCGGAACTCTTTAATTTTCAGAAGCGACAGAGACACTTTATCGCATTTGCTCTTCAGCGACGATGATGCTAACCAATCAGTCCAGTGTCAGGAATTCAATTTTCTCGTTTCCAAACTCCAACTTGGTGACGCCAGCCTTCGAAACTCCGCCTCGCAACCACTCAACGCCGCGAAGGGTCGACAAATTTCAGCCTGCCATGTGGAAGAAGCGAAACGATAGGAACGGAAAGTTTCGAATTCGGTTGGACTTGCGCGAACTTTTATATCAGATTCTTTGGCGCGCGATGCGGGCAGAATTGAAGAGAAGATTTTTGAGCAGGAGTTTAAATCAGGCGCCACCCAACCATTCTCTTCGCGACATTCCGAAGAGTTCTTCAGTCAACACTTGCCGAATCCTCCTCCTTTTTGGTTAGAATTAGAGAAGCTCGTTCACATCGTTCGCAGGTACTTTTTGCATCTGTCTGGAGTTTCTTATGAGTGGTAGCGAAGAATCACATGGGTCCAAGCCCGCAGCAGGGATTCGACTCGGTACAAAAAAGGAAGATTTGCCCGTCAACAAGTACTTCCGGGCACTGATCGAACTGGGTGGTTCGGACTTGCACATGCAGGTTGGCAAGCCGGCGATTCTGCGAGTCAAAGGCTCACTGAACCCGCTCGACATGCCCCCGATCGACGAAGACAAAATGCGCGAGCTCTGCTGGCCGCTCATGGACGAACGCAACCAACAAATCTTCAAAGATACCGGGGGGGCGGACTTTGCACATGTTGTGGAACACAAAGGCGAACCCTGGCGGTTCCGCGTGAACTTGTTCATCCAGATGAGCAAAATGGGAATGGTGACTCGTAAGGTCGAGCGAAGCATTCCCAACTTCGAAGGGCTGTTCCTTCCACCCATTCTCGAAAATCTGTGCGTTTACGATCAGGGGATGGTGCTGCTCGCCGGTGTGACCGGTTCTGGTAAGTCAACCACGATCGCCTCGATGCTCGACTGGGTCAACCGCAATCACAAGAAGCATATTCTCACGATCGAAGACCCTGTCGAATTCGTGTACAAGGCTGACAAGTGTCTGATTAACCAGCGAGAGCTGGGCCAGGACGTCAGTGACTTCCATACCGCAATGAAACATGCGGTGCGTGAAGACCCCGACATCATGCTGGTGGGTGAAATGCGAGACCGTGAAACGTTCGAAACCGCCATGCACGCGGCGGAAACCGGGCACCTTGTGTTCGGGACGATTCACGCGTCGTCCGCTCCGTCAACCATCGGTCGTATTCTCGACTTGTTCCCTCAGACGATGCACCGCGCTTTGCGTTCATCGATGGGCTTCAACATGAAGGCCATCGTCGCGCAAAAGCTGTTGCCAACGATTCTGGATAAGCCCAAGCGAGTCCCCATCACCGAGATCATGATTTTCAACGGAACGATTCGAAAACTGATTCTCGAAGAACAGGACGAAAAGCTACCTGCAGCCATCCGTATCGGTAAAGCCGAAGGGATGCAGCAGTTCAACGACAGCCTGTTCCACTTCGTCACGAAGGAAATGGTCAGTCGTGCCGAAGCGTTCGAAATCAGTCCCAACGTCGAAGAACTGAAAATGATGCTGAAGGGGATCAACGTCAAATCGTCGGGGATTTTGTAACGAAGCTCATTCAAATAGGACCTATAAGTCGTATCAGACCTATAGGTCCTATTTGGTTTTGACGACGTTCTGTTTGGATGCCGGATGGGCTGTCAGGGCCCCCCGCACAGCCGTCAGAACGAATGGTCCCAGGTATCGCCAGTCCCTTTGATACGTAGCGGCGAAAACTGGTGCTGAACCCGACCAAGCAGGTCTTCGGGCTTTTCAAAGTATTCTGACAGCAGTTTATCCAGCGCCGGGTCTGCATCCCCATCCGGTCGCGGCTGGAAGTGCGATAAGACCAGCATGCGGTACGATCCCGCCTCGATCGGCAATCGATATCCGCCGTGATCATCGACGGTCGCTGCTGCACCACCGAGTGCTTTCATCGCCGCGTTCGCAACAAGCTGGTCAGCGGCCGAGTCAGCCGGTCGGAACCCGACAACGGAAAGTTTCAACTCACCCGTTCGCTGC
>JBAXBD010000465.1:0-5353 GCA_037142165.1 Schlesneria sp.
TCACATACCATAAAGAGCGACCCGAGGTCCTGGATACGGCGGGCATCAACGTCGCTTGGGTCTCGGATTACGAGGATATCAATGTCGTCGGACCGCTCCGTCGACAAGGATTGTGGGTCACGGCTGCACCACCATATGCGAAAGGGACCGACGGCGAACCGCTTGATTCGGATGATGCCAGCCTGGTTTCCTTCGATTCCAATACATCGACATCTGCGGTTCTGTTTTGGATGCTGGGTGCTCGAATGACGCTCGACGGACGCCCTCGAATCAGCAGTTGGACAAATCAGATTCGAGATGCCGATCGTAAAGTCAAGCGCCCCATCGCCGCGGACGTCATTGACAACGAGCGACTGACTTCGCGACACGTCGATTTGCTGGGAATCAGTCGTCATGCAATCAATAGCACGTTTTCGATGGCGGACTATCGCGACTGGATGATCCAGCGACGCGATCAGGCGTGGCCCGACTCCTTTTGCTGGACCTGGATTCAGACCGAAGTGGTCCCCACATTGTCCGAATTATCGCGAAACGTCGAGCCACAATCGCGACCGATGCTGGAACCTGAACAGATTCGGTTACAGGTTTATGCAGCGCTCGCTGCAGGATGTCGCGGTCTGGGATTCTGGACGACAACGCCTCTCGACGACGACACGCCGGCCGCGCGTGAGCGATTGCTGACATTGACCCAATTAAACCTTGAACTGGAACTGTATAAGCCCTGGATCACATCCGGTGGAAAACCAGAATTGGTCTCGTTCACCCTGGAAACACCACGCTCCGATTCTGCGGGATCGGTCGGTCGGAATCGAGCGACAGAAACACCAAACAAGTTCCGCGACGTCAAAGCGGCCCTCGCAAAACGACCGCGTGAAATGCAGGCGGCGATGTTCGGATCAGACCGGGGCGCACTTCTGCTGCCGATGTGGCTGGAAGAGAATTCTCAGTTTGTGCCAGGACCGCTCGCCGCTCGTAATGTCACGATTATCGTCCCCGGCGGGGGTGACACCGCTGCTGCGTGGGAAGTCACCACAACTGGCCGACTGAGGCATCTGGATCGAGAACCTGCTGCGGGAGGGGTGAAAATCACACTCCCTCGCCTCGATCAAACGACAGCAATCTTGATGACGTCAGATCAATTGCTGGTCGAAGAATTGAACCAGAAGATCGCGGGCATCCAGGAACAAAGCGCGCACCTTCTCGTCGAACTGGCAAAACTTAAGCTCGATCGTATCCGACAGGTTGACCAACTGCTCCAAAACATGGAAGTCGGCCGACCGGACGCATGGCGATTGCTCGGCGAAGCCAGGCAACACATGGATAAAGCCGAATCGGCCTTGCAGTCGAAGCAAACTGACGATGCCCGCCAGCAGGCCAGCGAAGCACTTCAGTACGGCCGCTTCCTGCAGCGAAACCATTGGGAACATGCAATTCGCACTTCTCCGAACCCGACAACCAGCCCATGGGCCGTCTCGTTCCAATCGCTACCAGAGCATTGGAATCTGATGCGGCGTCTTGAAAAGCTCGGCTCTCTCGATGCGTTGGAAAACCTTCTCCCGTCAGGCGAATTCGAAGATATTGGAACACTTGTCGCGGAACACTGGAAACACCAGCAAACAATGCTCGAGACGGTTCAGTCGAGTGCCGAACTTTACCCCGTCGCAAAACAGGGTAAATCCAGCTTGAGACTCGCAGCAAGCCCGATCGCTCGTGAACCGATCCCCAATACGATTACGAATCCACCCGTCACGGTCGTCTCACCAGGAATCAGCGTGCATGCAGGTCAGTATGTACGAATAACCGGTTGGGCAAAAATTCCCACCCCCATCATTGGCAGTATTGATGGAGCGTTAATTTACGACAGCTTACTTGGAAAATCAGGAGCCGTTCGTCTAAAGGCCGTTCAAGACTGGCAGCGATTCGAGCTGCTGCGTCCGGTACCCGAAACCCAGGATATGACGATGACATTATCACTTCAGGGGCTTGGCGAACTTCTCGTCGACGATTTGCGAATCACTGCATTTGAAGTCGGCTCCAACGCGCCGGTCCCGTCGACAAATAAGTCAGCGATCGAACCAGCCAAGTACTCGCCACTCGATTTGCGTCGGCTCAATCCTCTGCAAAAACGTCGCCAGTAAAACGATCCGCTAACCGGGATTATTCGTTGGCCCGACGCGCAAGCAAGGGATTTTGTCTGAAATTCCCTGAAGATCCCTTGCCCATGTGTCGGGCTGTCGTTCCACGACGATTCGTCATCCGCGTTAAACGCCGCCTCGCGTCTTGATGGTCGCTGAAATCGCGAAGTGGGGCCCCTTGACCGGGCGATGCAGGTCTGTCGCCGCCAAAATGTTCGTAACGGGATTCACTGGCCGGCTACGTCCATCTAAGAACCGCCCAAGCCATTTTTCTCGTACGAATACGTGGTAAGTCATCAGCGAAATCGACAACGGGATCATTCCTGCCAGCAGGAATTTGGCGATCGTTGGTACGGGCACCTGTGCGATCGCGACATGGGTTAATCCCACAAACGGCAAATGAACGATGTAGACCCAAAACGATGCCTCAGCCAGATAACGCAGGAACCCGTTCTCTCCGTGCTTCGTAACCAGCGAGACGGCCAACAGACCGAATGTTGTGTACCAGGCAAACAGTGCCAGTAACCCTGACATCAGGGCCAAACGGCCACCCGTCAATCCTGAGGCCTGATGTTCGTGAATCATTGGTAGCGCGGCAGCGAAAAGCAGACCGGCAATCGCTAAATACGACTTGCCGAAACGAGCATGTAGATGCAACGCGGCGCGATGTCGATAAAGTGCGACACCGACGAAGAAATAAATCGCGTAATAAACCAGTTTTGAAAGAACCGGTATGAATGTCTGATAAAAGCCGAGCACGATTCTCGGGTCATAAAATAAGACGATTGCACACGGAATCGCGGGCAACAACGGCTTCCAGACAGAAACCATCAGTCGGTCGATCGCCAGAAACCCCGGCGACTGGCTGCCGGTCGCGGCGGCGACAGCACCGCCGAATCGCTTTGTCAGCCAACTGGCTCCACACAGGATCAGGCAATAGGTGTAAAGATAATTGAGAAACCAGAAGTGTCCGAAACCATAGAGTTCTGATTCAAGTTCTGGTGGCATTCCCCAATTCATGACATTCTTGGGGACGAACAGCCCATCAGCAATCCAGCCCAGCGACCAGATCCACAGGCACGGCAGCATCACCAATGGACCTGCAAAGAACTGAGTCACCATCAGGCGATGTGTCCGACCTGCCATGAATTTTCGTTCGCCGCGTGAAATCAGAATCCCTTGAGAAAAGAATCCTGCCAGAACGAAGAACAGTGGCATCAGAAAGCATTCGGTACACCACGTCAGCCCGTCAACGACAGGGCAGGGATGGGCGTCCCGAGCGGGCCATAAAAGATATGACAGCGGGGTTGTCATATAAGGAATCCCGGCATGCAGCAGCACGACGAAGACGGCAGCAATCCCGCGCAAGGCGTCTAGCCCGTGAAGACGCGTGGGAGTTGACGAAATCCGACATGAAGCTGTGGTAAGAACAGTAAATTGCACGTCATCCTCCGCTGAATACTCGATATTTTCGAGGTTGCCGGTCCGTGAAATGTCTGCCCCGCATCTCACGTACGACGTTACAGCATCGAGGTGGTGTCCGTGATACGCCGCCAGATTGAAAAAATAGCCGGCGAGGTGCATTGTCTGAAGATCTTGAGTCCACCACCGGTCGTCATCGTCGGTTGTCCGACATGACGTTGAATCTTTTCTGCTTTCAAAGCGAATTCCACGCATTAATCATGACGCGTTCGAAACGCGCGGTATGACCACTACAACAAGAGTGGTGGAAGGGGATTGAGATCAGATGCAGCCACAACGTCGATTCAGCTCAGAATTGCAGGTTCCCACTGCAAGCCTACGACGAGAACCAGTCCCACGAATATCCGGGCGGGACAATAATGCAACGCTTTGAAGCACTTTTTTGTCCTTTACGGTCATGCGCCACTGCGTCGGACTTCTTCAGGTTTGAGACTTGACTCATTGAGACAAATTTCAGGATTGCCACAAAAGTAGCCTTCTGGCGCCGCCGAGAAGGCTACTTTTCTTTGTGTCGAAACCTCGCTGGAGTCCTTGGAGAAGCAGTGGCATGAAATCGACATTTGTCATTTCGATCGCCACTGCATGACGGCAGACCGTCATGCAGTGGCGCCGTTTTCCGCAGAACCCGTGTTTTCTCGAAGAAAGATCCGTCACGGGGTTGCCCGATGCGACAATCACGAGACGCTGTCAGAGGAGAGTTCAATAATTTCTGATCACGATCTTTTGGGCTTTGTCATCGGGTTAACCGCTCGTCAGTCAATTCTCCGAAATAGCTGAAACCATGTCCGCCGTGTTTTGAGGAAGCATTCGCAACGGACAGGGCCTGGTCGCGATCACGCGCCTCAATCATCAGTGCGAAATGCCCACGAGACAGTTCGATCACTCCTTGCTTCAGCAAATCTTCTGCGGTCTCTCCCCATAACGACCCTGACATCATGCGTGTCAGCAGGCGAATACCATTATCACCATTCAACACGGTCATCGCAGATTCTGAAAATCCCGCCGAATTCAATTCCTGAATGACCGCATCACAAACGGTTTGCGTGTCAACAAAACCAATTGTATGCCCTTGCAGTTCAGGCATCTCCTGGTTTTGATCGAGAAGTGGTGCCAATGACATAACGCAACTTTCTTAGCTGGGAAACACTCCCCAAAGGAGCTTCCAAGCGTTCTTGTTAAATCACTCTTCGGCCTTGGATAATTCCAATCAACAATGAAACGATCGCGAGCACGAGCAGAATATGAATGAACCCTCCCAACGTGTACGACGTGACGATACCCAACAACCACAAAACCAAAAGCACCATAAAAATTGTCCAGAGCATTTTTATTCTCGCTTTTAAAAAACGTTTCGTCTTCCAGTCGTGACATTCACGTCCGGATTCACTTCCTCACCGTGCCAGCACAGCCATCATCGATTTGCGGCTTCCAGCACTGATAAGGCCTTTGCAACACCGTCGGACTTACGCGGAAACCATCACTGGTTCGGCGTGGACTGTCGTGACCGCCGATTTCGACAAATCGAAATAGTGTTTGGCTCGTGCAATTTCCTCGGGGGTCCCGTGGGCGATGACGAGGAACTTGCCAATCTTTAGTTCAGACTCATACTGCACGATGGTATTTTCAGGGATTCCGATGCTCGCAAGTGCTCCACCCAGGACACTGATCCCGCCGACGCTCGCAGCTCCTTCCAGCGCACCGACAATCCAACCAACCAGCGGGCCTGCGACTAGAAC
>JBAXBD010000466.1:0-5330 GCA_037142165.1 Schlesneria sp.
CCGTTCGGTGAAGTTTTCTACTGATGGAAAATTGCTGGTTAGCTGTGGACTGGATGCGACGGTTCGAGTCTGGGATTTCATCACGGGCATGCCTTTGACAAGTTTCCGAAATGAAGAGGGGAAGATTCGTGGTCATGGCGAAGAAGTCACTGCCGCATTATTTTTGCCCGACGGTAAGAGACTCCTTTCTGCCAGTCACGACAAATCCGTTCGAGAATGGAATATCGATGATTACCAGGAACTGCGAACACTTCGAGGACTTGTACTCGATGGGCATGCTGATGCCGTCCTTGAAGCATCGTACTCTCCTGACCGAAATCATATTGTGACAGCTAGCCGAGACCGATCCGCACGAACCTGGAACGCAAGCAACGGAGAGGTCGAAAAGGAATTTACGGAAGGTCACTCATACCTTGCGTCGTCTGCGGTCTTTTTTCCTGATGGTCGTCACTTGATTACTTCCGCCGTTGATAACACGACTCGATTGTGGGACGTCAATACCGGAGGACAAGTGGCACGTTTCGAACAAACAGGCCGCTCCGCAGCAATTGCCCTTTCAAAAAATCAACAATGGATTGCAACGGGTGGTATTTCGACCGAAGGTAATGCGACCAGAGGTAATGTCAATCTGGTTCGATTATGGGATGTACGAAAGTCGTTGGAATCAAAACAAGGGAGCGAACTAAAACCATTTCTTGGTCATACTGCGGAAGTGACTGCGATCGCTTTTTCACCAGACAATTTGTTGCTGGCAACAGGTGATCTCAAAGGTAACGTTTTGCTGTGGAATATCGAGACTCGAGAAATCATCCGGAAACTCAAAGGCCATACACGAAAAATTACGGCAATCGACTTTCTTAAGGACGGAGCTCGGCTTGTCACGGCCAGTATCGACAATTCCGTCGGTCAGTGGGATGTCTCCACAGGCAAAGAAATTGAACAATTGGTTCTGAAACATCCAGACTCCGTCATTGCGATGCAGGTCGTTCCTGGATTAGATCAAGTTGTCACCAGCTCCACAGACAAGTACATCAGAATTTGGGATGCAGATAAAGCAGAGGTGATCCACACATTCAGCACATTGGAAGGTGGCGTGTATTCCCTTTCGATGTCGGCCGATGGTCGTCGATTAATCGCCGCCGACTCCAAGAATCGAACAGTCCGTCTTTGGGACGTGGGTGCAAATCGGGAAGTCCTGAAGCCTCAGGCCAATGGGCAGCTTGGGTCGATTATTGATTTGAAAAAGCGAGGTGGACTGCTCTGGTCGGTCGCATTCCAACCAGGGAGTGACGATATCCTTACTGTCGGAGGGGGTGAAGCGCGTTTATGGGAGACGTCAAGCGGAAATGAGCGAATGAGTTTCTCTCAACATGGCACTGTTGCATCAGCTTGTTATTCGCCTGATGGGAAACGTATTGCCACGGGAAGCTGGGACAATTCTGCCAAGGTCTGGGACATCGCCACTAAACAGGTTTTCCGCAAATTCGAGGGGATCCACACTGGCAACGTAAACTCCGTCGCCTTTTCGAAAGATGGTAGCAAGCTATTGACGGCAAGTGATGACAAAACAGCAATTCTTTGGGACATCGAAACTGGAACTGTCGCCCATAAGCTGATTGGCCACAAAGATCGAGTCTGGTCTGCGACGTTTTCACCAGATGGAAATCTGATCGTCACCGCGTCCAACGATAAAACCGCACGAATCTGGCGAGCGGACGATGGTACGTTCGTCAGAGAGTTTTCCGGTCATAAGTACGGTGTCACTTGCGCTACGTTTATGCCGGACGGAAAAGCCTTGATTACTGGAAGCGAAGACACCACCGCCGGACTGTGGGAGGTATCGACTGGCAAAAGATTAGTCGAATACAGCGGGCACACGGCGAGGATTACGTCTGTTGCCGCGTCGCCCGACGGCACGCGAATCCTGACAGGAAGTGGCGATCAGTCGGCAAAAATATGGGACGCCGATCCCGCAAAATCAGTGGACGGTAAAGGGAAAGAAATACTCAGCCTGAATCGTCATACTGAGGAAGTCACATCTGTCGCGTTCTCGTCAGACGACGACGGCCGGCAGATCCTTACCGGAAGCCGCGATGGGACAGCCGTCATCTGGTTGTCTTCAGGATGGAAGAAAGTGCTGACCGCTTCTGAATAGATGTGATAAAACTATGTCCTTCAAGGGTCTCCGAACCAGTGTAAGCGTGCGTGGGCTGAAACTCGGTGCCCATGCTCGCTGAATCGAAGTTCGAAAGAGCTTCTCAACACCACTTGCTGAAGATAAACAAAGGGATAATGCAGAGCGACTTCGAGCAGAATTGTCATCTGCTCGAAGTCGACAGGACTGCGACTGGTATCGCCATCTACTGAAGCTTCAGTTTACGTATTTGATCGAGGCAGAGTTCTTGCCTCAATCAAACAATAGTAAGCAGCCAAAAAATCAGAAGGCCAAATTCGGCACCCTGCCTTTATGGTGGCGAAATTATAGCGTGAATCAGCGATAGAAAATCGTCGCATAGTAACCGTTGGCACCTCGAGCGACACCGATTTCAATCGGAGTTCGCTGGCCCCAAAAGCACGAATTACGGATGGCCTGATCAGCAGTGGCTCCAAATCCGTTACCTTCAAAACTGCCACCACCAAATCCACCGCCAAGGTGTTGAACACTTCCAATTCGGGCACTTTGCTCGGCCTTCCACTGTGCACTTCCTGGAGCAGCAGATGCTTGTGGTGCCGGTTGGTTGATAACGGCAGCGCCTTGAGTCACGACAGGCTGTGTCGTTGCAACAGAATTCGCCTGAACGACAGCGCCACCTGATGTCTCGACGGCACTCGTCTGAACGATGTTATTCGACGGCTGCGCGTAAACAGCATTTGATGACGGAGCGTAATTGGTCGTCTGAGTAACGACATTCGTTGGTGCCGCGACTGCCATTGTCGGCGCGGCAGGCGTGTAGTACTGGGTATAAGCTTGTTGCCGAGCCACCCGATGTCCACGGGCTTCTGCGACTGTTGCACACAATGACAGTGCCAACACCAGAATTGCTAACTGCACTTTAACCATAATCCATTCTCCTTCAGAGCACTTAAAATGGACCTTCCGTCCATTACTATCACTACAATAGCGATAGCATTTACTTTGTTGATAAATGATTACAAATGTCGTAATCAAAAATCAGCCTGCAGGTGATCAGTTCTGCAGGTTACCATTGATCCTGTTCGTCGATGGCAACGGCCATCTAGGACCATATGATCAAGACAACACCACTCTTCGGTGCTTGTCTTAAATCTCCTTTTCAAACTGCGTAGACAAACTTGCGGTCTCCTGACTGAGGAGCCACGTTGAGCTACACAATGTCAAATCCACGGCTTCCACTTCGATGCGACGTATCATTCGCCGCATCCCGAAAAACGCTCACCGCGAGTTCTGGAAGCTTTCAGATCTTCCCGATATACCCGTTTATTCGTCTTCGCAACAAAGAACCTGTTGGCCACGAGGTGTTACCATGCACCCATGACCGATTCCGTTGGCCTCCACGCAATTTGAACGTGGACCTGAGAACATATTGACAAAATCTACACCGAATAAATCATGATGTCGGCGGAGTCTCGTTTCGGTTGCAGGCGGCAGCGTTCGTGCCACTTTAACAACCCTGTGCCCGTTTCCATTAGGCTCAACTGACTCCATCCGGTCGTACCAATTTGGCGTGCGTTAAACTCACCCCAAAGTCCGCATTCAGCGGACGACTCATTCTTAACGGCGGGTTGAGTGAAGTTCAACCCATAATTGAAAAATCAACACCAGAAAACATCGCAAAAATGCCGTAAGCGCCATTCTGAAAATGGGTTACGCGATCCTGAATTCAGGTGGAAAATCGAAAAAAATGGTGGTTTCAGACTCTCAATTACGAAAGTGTGATTCGGGAACAATCATCGCCTTCTTCTATTTCAGTGCGAACGTGATCTTCTCAATCGTTCCCGTAAATGCAAAGTTACCCTTGTCTTTATATGTCGGGTCGACTGGCGTAATGGAGTCCCGCCCCACTTCGAATGGCTCAAGGCCATGCCGGAAAAGAGATCGCTTGAGAACCCCTTCGCCGACGATCTTACCATTAACAAAAAGCTTAAGTGTTCCGCGACCTTCCCTGGATCGCTCCGGAATAAACTCAGTGCTGATCGTCACATTCCCTTCCGGAATTTGATCCGCACCTGTGATCGTCACGTCCGCGATTTCGAAGCAGGTATAGTGAAACGTGGGTTTGCAGTCTTTGACGTAAAGCGACCAGCCAGCGGAAAACGCTCCGCAGCACGTAATCACCCCTTCCGCCCCTCCTTTGGGGACGATGAGTTCGGCACTGATCTGATGGCCGCGAGGAAACAATAGTGGTCCAACTGGTTCTGGAAGCCATACGCGATTTCCATAATACGTCCAACTTGTTTTCGGCTCCCCCGCCACTCTTAAGCTCGGGTCAAACCGTTCAGAAAAACGAGGGTCAAGCGGCAATACATCGTACTTCTTAGCCTCTTCAAGAAATCTGGCCTGCAATTCCTTGAGCTTCCCCGGCTGTTTGGCTGCAAGATTATCGGCCTCGCTGAAGTCCGCATCGACGTTGTAGAGCTCCCACGGCGCAGTGATAAATCCATCGCCGCGACCTGCTGTCTCCCACGGAAGACCATATTGAGTGCACGCAACCCAGCCGTCGTGGTAGATCGCGCGATTTGTCGCTAATTCAAAGTATTGGGTAGTCCGTTGACCTTTGGCGTTCCCATTGTCGAATGAATATGCCATCGAGACACCTTCGATCGGTTTTTGAGGAATCCCGTTCAGAACCGATGGTGTCTGGATTTTGCAGGCTTCCAGGATCGTGGGGACGATATCGATCACGTGGTGGAATTGAGTTCGGATTTCCCCCTTTGCCTTAATTCCTTTTGGCCAATGGACGACGAGAGGGTTACGTGTTCCACCAAAATGCGAAGCGACTTGCTTTGTCCATTGAAATGGTGCATCCATCGCCCAGGCCCAACCGACCGGCACGTGAGGTTCGCTGACCGCGTCGCCGATCTCGTCGATCCGCTTGATCGTGCTTTCGAGGCCAAGTTGGATGCCGATCAGGCTGGCGATTTCGCTGAAGGTTCCTTCTAGCCCTCCTTCGGCACTCGCTCCGTTATCGCCAACGACGTACATGATCAATGTGTTGTCGAGTTCCCCCGATGTCCGAAGGCTGTCGATCATGCGGCCGACATGATGATCAGTGTATTCCATGTATGCGGCATAATTCTCAGGGCAATCGCATCTAAAGCCTCCACACTTTAGCAATGGGTCTTTTCGAATC
>JBAXBD010000467.1:0-5327 GCA_037142165.1 Schlesneria sp.
GTGGTAGCTCCAAGCCGATCGCAGACGTCGCCGACGGACAGAAACTGGCGGAAGCGACCGGATATCCCGTGATTCTCAAGGCGGCGAACGGAGGTGGTGGGCGCGGTATGCGCGTGGTCATGAAGCCCGAAGATCTGCCGGGTCTGTTCGATCAGGCACAACGCGAATCGATGTCGGCGTTCGGTTCGCCCGATATCTTTGTCGAAAAGTTCATCCAGCAACCTCGTCATATCGAAGTGCAACTGCTGGGTGATAAGCATGGAAATCTGGTCCATCTTTACGAACGAGATTGTTCGGTCCAAAGGCGGCATCAGAAAGTGGTCGAGATCGCACCAGCACCGTTCCTTGATGCCAAGATTCGTGATGCGATCTGCGAATCGGCCCTGAAAATCGGGCGTGCGGTCGGCTATCAGAACGCAGGGACGGTCGAGTTCCTGTTTGATACTGCCAAGAACGATTTCTATTTCATCGAAGTGAATCCCCGCATCCAAGTCGAACACACGGTGACAGAAGAAGTCACCGGGATCGACATCGTCAAGTCGCAGATTCTGGTCGCACAAGGGACACCATTGTCGGACCCTGAAATCAACCTCGGAATACAAGCGGATATCAAAACGAATGGATACGCAATTCAATGTCGGGTGACGACCGAAGACCCTGCGAACAACTTCATGCCCGATTACGGACGTGTTTCGCACTATCGATCGGCAGGCGGGACCGGAGTTCGTCTGGATGGCGGAAGCGCATTTTCCGGGGCGGTGATCAATCCCTTTTACGATTCGCTGCTGGTCAAGGTCTCAGTGCGTGGGCGGCGATTTATTGACGCGGCAAACCGCATGGAACGAGTTCTTCAAGAATTCCGTATCCGAGGCGTGAAGACGAATATTCCGTTCCTGATCAAAGTTATGACGCACCCCAAGTTTATTGAGGGTGGTTTTACGACGCGGTTTATTGACGAGACTCCCGAACTGTTCCAGTTCGCCCCGCGTAAAGATCGTGCGACGAAACTACTGAGCTTTCTGGCTGATACCATTCTCAATTCCGGAAAGACACACGCCGTTGCCGCGACAAAGGTCGACCGATCGCCGGCTCCGCTGCCGACGCTCGATTTCAATTTGCCGATTCCCAAAGGGACCAGGGACAAGTTCAAAGAACTGGGACCAAAGAAGTTCTCCGAGTGGGTTCTCGCTCAAAAGCAACTGCTGATCACCGATACCACGATGCGCGACGCACATCAGTCTCTGCTTGCCACACGATTCCGTACGCATGACCTGCTGAATGTCGCGGATGCCTATGCTCGACTTTGCCCGCAGTTCTTCTCTCTGGAAATGTGGGGCGGAGCCACCTTCGATACGGCGATGCGATTCAATAAAGAATGCCCATGGGATCGATTGACTCAGCTTCGTGAACGGATTCCCAATATCCTGTTTCAGATGCTTCTGCGAGCTTCGAATGCGGTTGGATACACGAATTATCCCGACAATATTGTGGTCGAATTCGTCAAAGAAGCCGCAGCGGCCGGAATGGATATTTTCCGCGTTTTTGACTCGCTCAACTGGGCTCCGAACATGCGAGTCGCGATGGACGCGGTTTGCGACACAGGCATGCTTTGCGAAGCAGCGATTTGTTACACGGGAGATATTCTCAACGCGGGTCGCCCGAAGTATGACCTTAAATACTACGTGAGTCTTGCCAAGGAACTGGAGAAGGGGGGAGCTCACCTGCTGGCGATTAAGGATATGGCGGGACTGTGCAAGCCTGCAGCGGCTGCAAAACTTGTGCAGACCTTGAAGCAGGAGATTGGTATCCCTATTCATTTCCACACGCACGATACAGCGGGTATTCAAGCGGCATCAATCTTGATGGCCAGCGAAGTGGGGCTGGATATTGCCGATGCGGCTCTCGCTCCGATGTCTGGCGGAACTTCGCAACCAAATCTCAATACGATCGTCGAAGCCGTGCGGTTTTCGGATCGGAACCCGGGTTTGCAGACCGAGCACCTGGATTCGCTCGCTCGATATTGGGAAGTTGTCCGGCAATATTACCAACCGTTCGAAACAGTCATGTTGCCCGCAACAGCCGATTTGTATCAACACGAAATGCCTGGAGGCCAGTACACAAATCTCTACCAGCAGGCGAAGGCGCTGGGTATGTCTGATCGGTGGCCTGCGGTTTGCCAGATGTACGCCGAGGTGAATCAGCTTTTTGGTGACATCGTTAAAGTGACGCCAAGTTCCAAGAGCGTCGGAGATATGGCTCTGTTCATGGTTGCGAATAACCTGACTTCGGCTGATATCCTGAATGAAAAGAAAGATCTGTCGTTTCCAGAGAGTGTGATTGATTTGATCAGCGGTAAGATGGGTCAGCCGCCGGGCGGGTTTCCTCTGCCAGTTCAACGCCGAATTCTCCGAGACAAACCTATCGTTTCAGGACGACCTGGCGAAAGTTTGCTGCCTGCCGACTTCACAGCAGCGGCAGAAAAAGTTCGGCAGCTTCTTAAGCGAGATCCGACAAACTGCGAAGTCGTGACGTGGCTGCTGTATCCCAAGGTTTACGAAGAATTCGTCGCACATCAGCAACTGAATTCCGACACCAGTTGTCTTCCCACACCGGTCTTCTTTTATGGACAGGCTCCTGGTGAAGAAATTTCGTTCGATATCGAGCCGGGCAAGCGGTTGATCGTCAAGTTCCTGTCGATCAGTGATCCGCATCCCGATGGAAAGCGAACGGTCTTCTTCGAATTAAATGGCCAACCTCGCGACGTGACCGTGATTGACAAATCGCTGGAACCCAAGGCTTCAGCAAACATCAAGGCGGATGCGGCAAATGCCAAACACATTGGTGCGAGCATGCCCGGCATGATTTCGACGATCGCCGTCCAGGCAGGAGATAACGTCACAAAAGGCCAGAAACTATTGAGTCTGGAAGCCATGAAGATGGAGACCAACATCACGGCGGACCGAGATGGAAAGATTGGTCAAGTCCTTATTAAACGAGGAACTCAAGTCGCCGCCGGCGATTTGCTGATTACTCTCGAATAGTGTTCATCATTTAGAGGCTGGGCCTCGTTGGATCTGTCATGCCCCGTTCTGCAGTGACCGTCAGTCTCGTCACCGAAGCCAAAGGTGGCCCGTTTGTTTTCTGGGACGATCTTTCCGTTGCCTGCCGTCACGCGGCAGAACTGGGGTTCGACGCCATTGAACTGTTTGCTCCTGGTCCCGATGCGGTCTCGCAACAGGAATTGTCCGCTTTACTTCAATCGCATCGACTGAAACTGGCGGCGGTGGGTACAGGAGCAGGCTGGGTCAAGCACAAACTGACTCTGACGAGCCCTGACCAATCAATCCGACAACGAGCGACGGAATTCATTCGTTCGATGATCGATTTCGGTGGAGTCCATGGTGCCCCGGCTATTATCGGTTCTATGCAGGGGCGATGGGGAGAGGGTGTTTCCAGGGAACAGGCTATGGACTGGCTGCGCGAAGCATTAAACGAGCTTGGTGCCCACGCCAAACGTCACGATGTTCATCTCATCTATGAACCACTCAATCGCTACGAGACGAACCTGGTCAACCACGTTGCCACGGGTGTTGAGTTGATGGAATCGTTGGAAACCGACAACGTCCGTCTGCTGGCGGATCTGTTTCACATGAATATCGAAGAATCAGATCTGGCCGCAGCGCTTTTAGCCGGTGGTCGCTGGATCGGGCATATTCATTTCGTCGATTCGAATCGACGACCTGCCGGGTTCGGTCATCTCGGTTATCCGCCGATCATCGCGGCGTTGAAGTCGATCAATTATGCCGGGTACTTTTCCGCCGAGGCGCTTCCCTGGCCGGAATCGTTTGGGGCCGCCCAGCAGACGATTCAAGAGTATCGACGCCTTTTCGAAGTGGTCGGATAGTCGCTTGAGAATAGAATCCTTTTGAGTCGGTTGCGTCATTTTGTCGATCTTGCGTGCGGAAATGCTATCAAAAGTCCGTCAGTTACTAGAATTAATTCGGTTCAGCCATACCGTATTTGCATTGCCCTTCGCATTGCTTTCAGCGGCATTGGCGTGGCGGAACCCTGACAGCCCGTTCTCGTTCACACAACTGTTGGGAATTGTCCTTTGCATGGTCTTTGCTCGTTCGGCCGCGATGGCGTTTAACCGGATTGCCGATCGTCGAATCGACGCAGAGAATCCAAGAACACAGAAACGCCATATCCCCGCTGGTCTGCTGAGCCTGACGACCGTGATCGTGTTCATGCTCGTCAGTGCTGTTGGGTTTATCGCATCAACGCTGATCTTCTTACCCAACCCATGGCCGATCCGGCTGTCGATCCCCGTTCTGCTGTTTCTGATGGGTTATTCTTATGCCAAACGCTTTACCATCTGGTGCCATTATTGGCTGTCAGCGGCTCTGATGCTTTCGCCGATTGCGGCATGGATTGCAATTCGAGGAGAATTAGCCATCACGCCGGCGCTTCTGTCGTCAATTATCTTTTTCTGGGTTGGTGGATTTGACATCCTTTATGCTTGCCAGGATGCCGATTTTGACCGCGAACGAAAGCTCTTCAGTATCCCGGCACGATGGGGAATCAAGACGGCACTACGCGTGGCGCTCTTCAGTCATCTTCTGACAATCGTCAGTCTCTTCTCGCTGTGGTATTTCGCGGGATTGGGGCCGGTCTTTCTATTGGGTAGCCTGATTGTGGCGGGGCTGTTGATCTACGAGCATTGGCTGGTAACTCCTGCCGATCTGACTCGCGTGAATATTGCATTTTTCAATGTGAATGCGGTCGTCAGCATCGGTTTGCTTGTCATGGGTTTAGCGGATATCTGGTGGGTTCGTCATTCGTAGCGCTGAAATATTTACGACTTTACAGCTGCAGTAATGACCATCTCTACTCGATAACCCGGTGAAAGTCCCGCTTGAACGCAGGCTCGTGCTGGCGCGTGTCCCATGGGAACCCAGTTGTCCCAAAGTTCGTTCAATGTAGCACCGTCTGCCAGGTCTACCAGATAGATTAAGACCTGCAGAAGTCGCGTTCGATCGCTGCCGAACAGGGCCAATCGAGCATCAATCTGAGCCAGGATTTGAGCGATTTGACCACGTACATCCTGGTTTGGATCGTCTGCCACTTCGACGAAATAAGCGGTTCCATGATGAATTACTGCATCGGACCATCGACGAGTCACACCAATTCGTTCAATATCTGACATGGGTATCCGTTCTGGAAATCAAATTTTTATGTCACGAAACCGTTGAGGACGATGTATAATTCGATGGCTTAGTCATTCCCTGTCGATTCGTCCGTTAGTAACGACTTTGACACTTAAGAAC
>JBAXBD010000468.1:0-5326 GCA_037142165.1 Schlesneria sp.
ATTCCACACCGTTCCCGCGTCGATCAGCAGAATCCCATCACTTCCCAGCCCTTCCCGGGCGGCGTGCAGATGAGCTTCGTCAGTGCCAACACTTCCTAACCCGAACGGCCCCCAGCCAAACTTCGCGGCGCGGAATCCTTTTGATTGAATCGACCTGGCTTTCTGCAATGTCACTTCGGGAGTATCGCCGAAAAGTACCGACGCATACGGGGTCTTGGCGTACGAATGCGAATATCCCAGGAGTTTCCAGACGGGTTCACCGAACCGGCGGCCAAGCAAGTCCCAGAGGGCGATATCGATACCCGACAGAGTGTGATCTGCCTGAAGCAGATCGAGGCTGTTTGCTCGGACAAGATTTCCGATCCGCCGAATATCCTCGGCGCTGTCAACGGTCTGCCCCAGCACCGAGGCCTCTACCGGTTTGCATGCACTGTGAGACATTGGGCAGACAAGACTGGCAATTGAGACCAGCGGTGCCGCTTCGCACTCACCCCAGCCGACATGGTCCCCGGCAGAGACTCGAACCAGCAAAGCATCCTGGCTTCCATCACCGATGTCGAGAATCTCGGGCATCGCCAGATAGACAAAGTCGATGGAATCAATTCTCATAGCGGGCATAGTCCTGTGGGCTGTCGTGGGGTTGATTGGTCTTCATTCACTAAGTGAGCGTTTTTTGCGGTGACCAAAAACCCTGGGCTTTTCGTTTTCCGATTCTCAGCATTTGCCGGATCACACGCAACCTAAATAGTCTTCCTGTCGGAACAACAATATGGTCATGATTACCCGACTGGAAGCCTTTGTGATTGGTGATGGTCCGGGGATCGATCCAGACAAAGGTGGCGTCGAGCCGATCGCATGCGTGCGCGTGCACACCGATAGTGGCATCGTGGGACTGTCTGAAGTCTTTCGCGTTCCACCCGGCGTGGTGCAGGCCACCGTTGGCGACGCCAACACGCATTTCGGTCGTTTGTTGATCGGGCAAAAGCTCACGCATCCCGAACGACTGTGGCAGCACGTCTGGGACTCGCTGATACACACCAATCGGCGAGGCTGGGAAATGATTATTCTCGGTGCTCTGGATGTCGCAATCTGGGATATTTACGGGCAAATGCTCAATCAACCAGTCTGGCAACTTCTGGGGGGTGTGCAGCGAGGGCCGTTTCAAACCCATCACGAATCTCGGACTCGTTCTGTCATTCCGTATTGCACCATCGTCTCCGATACCTGGGGCGGCGAAGCGATGTTCAGCCAGCAAATCAACCGTGTTGATCGATTGCTGGAGCTGGGTTATCGAGCGTTCAAAGTTGAACCGATGATGTCGACGCCACACGATGTTGTAGAACTGGCTCGACGAACCCGTAAACTACTTGGGCCAGCACCGACACTGATGGTCGACGTTGGTTATCTGTTCAACGATCTGCCTACCGTCTTCCGTATCTGTCGTGAACTGGAAGAACTCGACATTTACTTTTTCGAGACCCCTTTCCCCGTTGATACGCCAGGCCCGTATGCGCGCCTGTCCGAGTTGACCTCGATTCCACTGGCGATGGGTGAGCACAGCGTGACTCGCTGGGAATTCCTCGAGATGATGGATCGAGGCCGGGTCTCGGTGATGCAGCCATATATGACGACTTGCGGCGGGTTAACGGAGGCGAAACGGATTGTTGATCTGGCGGTTTCGAGGGGAGCCCTTGTCTGCCCCGGCAACTGGTCGACCCAGATTCTGGGCGCGGCCTCGGTTCACCTGGCGGCGTACTCGCCCATCACACCGTACATTGAATTTGCAGCAGCCGAAGTTTTTGATTCCCCGCTTCGCCGTGAACTTCAGGAACTTGGGTTTCCCGCAATAAACGGCGAGATCGCTTTCCCTGAAACTGCCGGGGTTGGTTATCATCTGCCGGACGACGTAATTAAGAAGTATCGATTGGATTAGGGTGTTGTTGAGACACCTTGTGCCACTGAAATGATTGTCCTCGGTCAAGCAGTGTTATTTCGATGGACTGAAAGAGAAGAAACTGCTTCTCCGAAGACTCCGATGCAGTGGCATACAACCTGAGCCGTCGAAGTTAGTAT
Organism: Schlesneria sp.; assembly: GCA_037142165.1. Taxonomy (GTDB): domain Bacteria; phylum Planctomycetota; class Planctomycetia; order Planctomycetales; family Planctomycetaceae; genus Schlesneria. The sequence goes on from JBAXBD010000468.1 coordinate 2,074, forward strand.
GAAACGAATGGTTTTTAGTTGCATTCACTTCCCGTGAGGCCTGAATGAGCACATCGGTCGCCGAAAGTCCGCTGTCGCCAGCAGTTCGCTGGCGCGTCGTCGCGTTACTGATGGCATTTGCGGCTTTGGGCCATTTCAATCGTGTCGGGATATCGGTTGCCGGTAGTGAGGTGTTCATCCCGAAATTAGGCTTAAGTGAAACCGGAATGGGCTGGGTCTACACGGCGTTCCTGATTGTCTACACACTTGGAATGCTGCCTGGCGGATGGTCAATTGACCGCATTGGTTCGGCACAGTCATTGACGATTTACGGACTGACGATGGGTGGATTCGTTGTGCTGACTGGCGCGCTGGGCTGGCTGACCAGCCGTCCCGAAAGTCTGTGGGTCGGCCTGCTGGTTATTCGAGGTTGTGCCGGTCTTTGTAACGCGCCACTGCACCCAGCAGCAGCCCATGTCGTTTACGACCTGGTGCCGCTTCGCAGCCGCGCGACGGCCAATGGGACTGTGATCGCAGGAGCTGTCATCGGTATTGCGTTCAGCTACCCCGCGTTTGGATGGTTAATCGATCGGATGAACTGGCCACTGGCATTCGTCGTCAGCGGATTCATGTTGATCGGGTACAGCCTCTTATGGCGTCGAATCACATTGCCAATCACCCATGGCTCGGCCTGGAACACCGCTTCGGTAACGTCCTCGGTTACTGAAGTGAACACGGCGACGCCCTGGGACCTTTTATGGAACCGCAATCTGTGGCTGCTATCGCTCAGTTATGCAGCTTATGGCTATTTCCAGTACCTGTTTTTTTATTGGATGGATTACTACTTCAAGTCGGTATTGCATGTTCCCGATGTTGAAGCGAGGTGGGCTTCGTTCTGGATTATGTTGGCCATGGGAGCCGGGATGGCCGTGGGTGGAATGAGTACCGATTTCGTCTGTCAGCGACTGGGCAACGCCTTGGGGCGACGCTCCATTGTCATCTTTGGCATGGGATTTGGCGCCGTTTTTGGCCTTTTGGGTGTGAACGTCACAGGCCAGATCAATGTCGCGATGTGTCTGGCGATCTCGATGGCTGCACTGGGGATGTGCGAAGGGGTATTTTGGACCTGCGCCACCGACATCGGCGGCAAGTCACGCGGCTTCTCAGGGGCCTTCATGAACACGGGAGGTAACGTAGGGGGCTTAATCTCGCCCGTCTTAACACCGGTGATGGCACAGCAAATGGGGTGGCCCGGTGCGATCACAGTCGCCTGCTTGATAGCAGCTTTAGGCGGTGCAGTGTGGTTCGCGATTCGCTTCCCAGAAAGAGATTCCATTGACTTTAATTAATTCGTTCAACCGCCCCATTGACGAGCGACCAACCCGGGTAAAAATGTTGTTTTCTCTGCACAGATCCAAGTACCCCGAAGGAACGATGCCTTAAATGAATTCAGAGCCAATGGACTTAATTCCGCTTTGGTGCGTTTTTCCCTTAATTGCAGTCGTTGGCCTGCTCTCGATGGAGGGAGGATATCGATTCGGGAAATGGAGAGTTCAGGGAAAGGTTGCGGAAAAGGATGCCTCGCTGGATGCGATGGTGGCTTCGATCCTGGGTTTGTTGGCATTCATGCTTGCCTTTACGTTCAGCCTGGCTGCCGCTCGTTATGATGCGCGTCGACAGGGTGTGTTCGAAGAAGCGAACTCGATAGGAACGACATATCTCCGCGCGCGGCTTCTGCCAGAACCACAGCGTTCGACAATTTCCGACTTGCTGCGCCAATACACCGAAAATCGAATTGAGCAAGTTGCAAAGGGCCAGGTCGGCGACCTGCTGACTCAGTCAGGAGTGTTCCACGAACAACTCTGGTCACAGGCCATGGTGGCGGTGGATCAGGACCCTCGTTCAATCATGACAAACCTGTTTCTTCAATCACTTAACGAGACAATCAACCAGCACAGCAAACGAGTATTTGTCGGACTTCAAAGCCGAATTCCCGTCACCATCTGGATTGCCTTGTTCAGCCTGACATTGTTCGGCATGGCATCTGTCGGACATCAGGCGGGACAGAACTCGCCAAGACGATCGCCGGAAATGCCAATTCTTGTACTGGCGTTCGCGGGAGTCCTATTCTTGAATGTTGACCTTGATCGTCCGCAAGAAGGATTGCTGCGCGTCAGCCAGCAGCCCATGATTGATGTACTGAAAACAATGCATACTGCCACACGGTAATCCAGGACTTACGAATAACAATCATGAGCTCATCTCTTTATCCGATGCTCTATCAAATCAATACTCGCGTGTGGCTCACAGAGTTGTCCGGAAAACTGGGGCGAACGGCGACACTGGATGACATCCCCGACAGCGAACTGGACCGACTGGCCAGTCTCGGCTTCGAATGGCTGTGGTTTCTTAGCGTCTGGCAGACCGGTCCACGATCGCGTCAGGTGTCGCGTACGAATCCTGAATGGCGAGCCGACTTTGAAGAGACTCTGCCGGATCTCAAAGAAGACGACATTCAAGGATCAGGTTTCGCGATCACAGGATATACGGTTCATGAGAATTTCGGAGGTAATGTCGCACTGGCACGACTTCGTGAACGATTGCACGAGCGTGGCATGAAACTGATGCTTGACTTTGTTCCCAACCATATGGGATTGGATCATCCCTGGGTCGACAACCATCCTGATTATTTCATTCAAGGGACCGGAAACGACCTGGCTCAGACACCTCATAACTTTGTCTGGGTACAGAGTCGCCAACGGGATTTGCTGTTGGCATACGGTCGCGATCCCTATTTCGGTGGTTGGGTCGACACGCTACAGCTTAACTATGCGAATTCGGCGATGCAGATGGCGATGATTGGCGAACTGGTCAGAATCGCCGGACAATGTGACGGTGTCCGCTGTGACATGGCGATGCTGGTACTTCCCGACGTCTTCGAAAAGACTTGGGGCAAGCGGGCTCCGTTGTTCTGGCCGATGGCAACAAAGCACGTCCGAGAGCGATTTCCCAAGTTCGTGTTTCTGGCCGAAGTTTACTGGGACATGGAATGGACACTTCAGCAACAGGGATTTGATTACACTTACGACAAACGGTTATATGATCGGCTACGGGGTGGCCAGGCGCGGTCCGTGCGCGAACATCTTAATGCGGGACTCGATTACGAGAACAAACTCGCCCGCTTTTTGGAAAAACATGACGCGCCCCGTGCGGCGGCGACATTCTCACCAGACGTTCATCATGCTGCGGCGGTCATCTCGTCTCTATCTCCGGG
>JBAXBD010000469.1:0-5320 GCA_037142165.1 Schlesneria sp.
ATACCCCACTGTGGTCATCGTCACGATTGACCACCACAGAGCATCCGATGCGCATGTGATATTGGCACCTTCAACGTCTTTCTCAACCTGAAGGATCGCGACACTTGAGATCATCAGCGACAGAATCGAGACGAAGATTACAAACAGAATGGTCCCGTCGGCTCGATTGTGTTGCAAATACTTTGCCAGGATCTTGGCGACCCGAATACCACGTAATAGCCGCAGTATGCGAATGACTCGAATCATTCGACCAGCTTTGAACACGTCGCAAACCGGAATACATGACAGCAGATCGATCCAGCCCCAAGTCATGAACTGGCGTTTGTCTGGAGCGTACGCAAGCCGGATCAGAAAATCGATAAAAAAGATTCCGCAGACCACGTTCTCGACCGCATCAATGATCTTGCTGTCTTCATCGGACACATGAATGAAAGTTTCAAGCGCGAGCGTGATCAGGGAATATCCACAAAGCAGCAGCATGAAAAGTTCGTACGGCTGAAGTACGGAATCGCCGCCAGACGACGGACGTTTGGAATCAGTATCCATCTTCGAAAGCCTCGAACGGAACCAGAAACTAGCGTCCTGACACGCAGGTCGCCTCGCAATTATCACGTTCTAATCACGAAGTTTAGTTTCGGGCAATATGAACAAGGACGACGGCACATTGTGGAAAGCCTGGAAATCGTAAAATCCTTCAATAAATCTTGGCTTTGCCATTCAGATCACAGGGAGTTTTGCTCGTTTTAGTGTCAAAATCTACCGTCTGGCGCGATTGTATTTTCGCCTTGAAAGTTCCCACGTTCACTCGAGAACGATCTCTTTAGTCGGTCGGTCGGCGGCGTCGAAAAAACTATACAGAGATGAATTCGGTGGAACCGTCGGCAGCTTGGGCTTTACAGCGCCGCGACTGAGGAGATGTCAGATGAATCGGGCGACTTCCCTGGCGATATTGATCAGCTTGGCTGGGGCATGGGAATCACATGCTCAGAACACCGTTGCCCCTTCGGTTGATTCGGCAAATCTCCCCGTGCTGAGTTCGACATCTTCATCCGTCGTAACACCCAGTGGAAACCTCGCCCCCACTCCGGTCGAATCGGGATCGGCCTACCCGCCACTCATGACTCAGCAGTTTTATTACACGAATCCCGTGCAGGGAACGTCACCGGACGGTGTGAACCACCTGTTGTCTCAAGATGGCCGGTTACGAGCATATGGATGGCTGGACGCCGGAGGTATCTATAACACACAGCAGCCCGGCAGTGGCTATAACGGCCCCTATAACGCGGTCGACAGTACGACCCCGACATTCAATCAGGCCTACCTCGTCATGGAGATGAAACGACCTGACAATTCGGATTTCGGCGTCGGCGGACGAGTTGACGTCCTCTACGGCAACGATTTCTTTCTGGCACAGTCAGCTGGCTACGAACTGAACCGGGACGGGTCCCGCAAATGGAATAGCAATACGAGCATGGGCCTGGCGATGCCACAGGCATACCTCGAAGTCGGCAGCGACACGTTGTTCGTTCAAGTTGGTCACTTTTATACCGTCGTCGGATACGAAGGAGTTCAGTCAGCCAACAACTTCTTCTACTCGCACGCTTATAGCTATCAGTTTGCTGGTCCCTTCACCCAATGGGGTGGCCTTGTCACATGGAGGCCAAATAGCAACTGGGAAGTTCAAGCGGGACCGGTCAACGGCTGGAATACTCTTGATGGAACCCCAAATAACGTCGAATTTTTGGGAAAAGCGAAATATACGAGTGATTCCAAAGATTGGTGGGCATCGTTTGCGATCATTACCGGCAACATGCCGAACAATTCTGCCCTGCTGCCCGGAATTGCTCCTGCAGTCGCCAACCGAACCCGTTACAGCTTTCTGTACGATCGAAAGATCACCAACAACGTCGAATACGTCTTCCATCAATGGCTCGGTGCCCAGCAGGATGGAAACGCAAACGGATCGACGGCAAACTGGTACGGTATCGATCAGTACATGTTTTATACCATCAACAACAACTGGAAACTCGGCGGTCGCTTCGAATGGTTCCGTGATGAAGACGGCACCCGAGTCGGTTTGAACCGTCCTGGCAACCCGAACAAACCTCCACTCCCCGGGAACTATTTCTCGTTCACGGTTGGACCGAACTACTCGCCCAATCCCAACCTCATCGTTCGTCCAGAGATTCGGTACGACACGTATAACGGCTCGGCCCAACCCTTTGATGACGGTCGCAAGACGCAGCAGTTGATGTTCGGTGTCGATGTTATCGTGAAGTTCTAAAAACCTTCGCAAAACGGGTATCGTCACCCTTGTCTGTTGAGTTTCTTTGCAATTTGTCGGTTCATGAAACGATACGAAAACGTTCACACTCCGGCGTAGCCGGGCTGTGAACGTTTCCCGCTTTGCCCCCACCGATGGGATGACGATACTCAGTTGGCTTGACCACGAATTTCCGGGCACGAGTATCAACTGCAACCCGGAGGGAGGAAAATGCTTATTAGATGAAACCTACTGAAGCTGGGAGTTCGTGTCACTGGATGCGACTTGCTTCTGGAGCAGAAAGTTGACGCCGGGTTTTACCGTCTTCCGTCAGGCGGTGCTCTTTCGTCAAGTTGTCGGACGATGACGACACGGCTGTGTCGAATATTCCAAAACTTCGGCATCCCGAGTTTTGGCTGACCTTAGACTCCTAAGCTTTAATACTTCATTCTGACACCTGATAGTCCCTCGCATGCTGCCGGAAAACATCTAAACCTTCCGGAAATAGTCAGCAGGACACTGCAGTGCTTTAACAATCCTAATTACGAACGAGTGGATGCCGCAGCATTTTCAATTGTTAGTATTGGTACGTCCGCAGATGGCCTTGAAGCCAGACCTGTATTACTGCGCTCATTCCTGACGGAAAGCGATACGGCCTTCGTCGGGGGCCAGCACTTTGATCCGAATTACGTCCGTATACTTACATCAATTCTGTCCAAAACAACAACGATGACCCTTCGCGAAAAGACTGACGGCGTACTCGTTCGGTTGAACAGGATTTCATACGGTTGATGTCATTCCTCTCCTGCACGAGGACCGTTGCCGTAGATCATTTGAAGGCTCTCATTAATCACAACCGCCCGTTCCGGATTTGGCGATTCGAAGTCGATGAGACTCGACCGGCGATGGCTCAGCGGCAGTTTCTGGCTCAGCCGAAATCGATGACGAATCAATCGCAGGCTGGCTCCAGATGTCGATCAACCGGTCTACCACGCGAGGAATAATTCTTGAGATGGTTTGGGGGACGATTTCGATCAACGATCCGATCGCGGCATCTTGAAATTGGTCCCATGAGGAACTTGCGGTTCCGGAGGAATGTCGGACCGAAATCAACGCAGGGTGAGCACGTGGAGTGGTCACCGGCTGTCCGTTCAATTCATCGGCGGCTGAGTACGTTGTGGTGCCTGAGTTAGACACGGCTTCGCTGGTCTCCCCAGTGAAGAATTCTGCGGTGAGGTATCCGGCAAGGACTGCCCCTCCAACGATTAACCATGGATGGTTTTCGACATGTCGAGTCACATCCAACAAATTGGCGATAGAATTCACGGTGCCATGTACGGCTCCCGATACGGTTTCGACTGTTTCCATCGTCGCGTTCAGTGCAGTTTCCGTCGTATGAACTGTCGTCGAGACTTGTCGTTCCAGGGATTCCAGCTTCTCGGCAAGCTGCAGTTTGGTTTGTTCCATCTGCTGGCGAATCATCGCCGGTGTTTCGTTCATCGCATTGGCTCCTCCAAAATCTCAGTCAGAGGATTCCGACATTGAGGCACAGACCGAAACCGAATTCGAGCGACCTGAGTCAGGATTCCACCCACGACGAGCAGCAGCAATGCCACGATTGCATGGCATGCCCACAAAGGAATCTGAGCAGGGTCAGTTCCCGGTGGAGAGGTAACCCAATGCAGCAGATGTGAACCTGCAAGGCAAAGCACTGTCGTAGCCAGAAAGAAAAACCCAACCCCCGACGCCAGTAGGGCCACTGCAACGGAACTCTGTCTGAGTTCCTCTTCAATCTCGCGCCGGGTCAGTTGTAACTGCTGTTCGACAAGGTGTTCGAGATCGACAAGAATGCCACTCACGAGTGTTAACGTCGATGGCTCAGGTGGCACTTGGATATCGACAGACATAATGCATCAGCCTTTTAATGTACGACCAATAAACCAACCGACGCCGAGAGCAATCAGGACAGACTGGATCGGATTTCGTCGGATCACGTGGGTGACATCGTCAGTCAGCCCAGAAAGTTTTGCTTCCTGAAGGTACTCCCCCCCTTCCTTCACGACCCCAGCGACGACTTCTGACGCATTTTTCAACAGACCCGATTCAGGGGTGTTTTTGCTGATCATGTCTCCAAGTCCCTGGATGCTGACTCCGGCATTAGCGGCAAGTTCATCGGCTTTTTTGCCGACATCCCGGACAGCCTGACTGGCCATGACGCCAGCGTCAGTCGCCGCATGGCTCGCCATGGACCCGACCGCTGCGGCAGCCAGACTGGCCATTTCGCTGACCGATGCAGCAGCCTCTTTGGCTTTTTCCTTCGCCTGAGCCCAGTCATGGTTATCTGTACCGGGACGTGCTGTTGAACTCGACATGATGTCACCCTTTCCAATCAAATAAAACGAATACTCGCACTCACCTTCGTATCGCCATTATAGCGCGGTGCATCCTGAGTCCAGCCCGGAACCAATCGAATCCCTCTGGCAGCATTGCCCACCAAGCCATTCTTGTCGCAGGTTCTGTGCCAGAGGTGAGATCACCTACTCAACGAGAGTTCTGAAGAAAGGGCTAGGCGTTCAAATTTTAACACTGGTCGTGGATAGCAAACTTCTGAGGAAAATCAGTCGGTCGGCCAGCGTTAAAATTTGAACACCTGACATCAGAACAGCAGAATCGCCGCCGCTAATGAACTCGACCATGAAATACCGGCGATTTTCTCGCGGCAACTTTTTAAACCGCGATAAACGATCTCGATGCTGGCAAAAACGCGACCACCCGGCAAAAAGTTGGCCAGCGAGCCCCTATTCATTCATTCGAACCGAGCGATCGAGAATGATTCCCAAAGCGGTTAATTTACATCGAAGTGTTGAACGCGAGATTCCTAAAATCGCTGAGGCACGGCTTATGTTCCCATCGACCTGGCGCAGCACCTCGGTCAGCAGAGTTCGTTCGACTCGCTGAATGACTTCTTCATACAGGTTCTCGCTTCCCGCACGAATTCGTTGCTGCGAGAAATGGATCAGATCGCAATTCGTCCGTGCGGCCGGAGTTGTTCGAATC